>NZ_KQ970236.1:329483-339780 GCF_001579025.1 Streptococcus oralis | reverse complement strand
TTTTTTATTTTGCTACTCGAGTTTAATTTTGCATGTTTTGAATTCGTCTTGTAAAGTTCCGACTCTTCTTTATTAAGATTGCAATAAATTTGATACTTACTTTCTTTACCAGTTTCTAATTCATCATCAATAAAGTCTACGGTAATAACAGGATCTTTACTAGCACCTTTAGTAATTTCCTTAATAGCATTTCTATCAATACTTGGATTGTAGGACTTAGGATTAAAAAATAAATTAATAGCTCTTAAAACGTTTGTTTTTCCAACGTTATTTCGACCCGCAAAAATATTTAAAACATCAAGTTCCCTAATAATATTTTCTTCATTAGTAAATGATCTAAAATTACTAATTTTTATTTGAGAAATTTTTATCATATCTTATTTTCCTATATATCTTAACTAATGTTATTTACGATGCCCTAGACCAACTTCTTCATCTCATCAATACGTGCGACGGTCGCGTCGTATTTAGCTTGGTAGTCGGCTTGTTTGTCGCGTTCTTTTTGGACGACTTCTGGTTTGGCATTGGCTACGAAGCGTTCGTTAGAGAGCTTTTTACCGACCATATCCAGTTCTTTTTGCCATTTAGCCAGTTCCTTGTCGAGACGAGCCAATTCTTCTTCGACATTGAGAAGGTCTGCCAGTGGCAAGTAGATTTCTGCTCCTGTGATGACGCTTGACATAGCGAGTTCAGGTGCAGGGATGGTTGATGCGATTTCCAAGTGTTCTGGATTTGTGAAGCGTTTGATGTAGTTGACATTGCTGTTAAAGAAGGCTTCCAAGTCGCTATCGCTAGTCTTAACAAGAATCGTGATAGGCTTGCTTGGTGCTACGTTTACTTCCGCACGCGCATTCCGAACTGCACGAATCAAGTCTTTGAGGCTTTCGACACCTGTGTGGGCCGCAAGGTCTTCAAAGGCTGGGTTAACAGTTGGGTATTCCGCTGTAACGATAGAGCCTTCTGAGATTTGTCCAAAGATTTCCTCTGTCACGAATGGCATGATTGGGTGAAGGAGACGAAGGATCTTGTCCAAAGTGTAAAGGAGAACAGAACGTGTGATGACTTTCTCTTCTTCGTTATCGCTATAAAGGACTTCCTTGGTCAACTCAACGTACCAGTCCGCAAACTCGTCCCAGATGAAGTTGTAGAGGATGTGTCCAGCAACACCAAACTCAAACTTGTCAAAGTTTTCAGTGACTTTTCCGATGGTTTCATTGAGGTTGTGGAGAATCCAGCGGTCTGTGACATTTCCAGCTTCCTTGTTAACAACTTTTTCCACATTAGCCGTTGCTTGCTCAAGGGTCAATCCTTCATTATTCATGAGGATATAGCGAGAGATGTTCCAGATCTTGTTAATGAAGTTCCATGAAGCATCCATTTTCTCATAAGAGAAGCGGACGTCTTGCCCTGGTGCAGAACCGTTTGAAAGGAACCAACGAAGGGCATCGGCACCGTATTTCTCGATGACATCCATTGGGTCAATCCCGTTCCCAAGAGACTTAGACATCTTGCGTCCTTGCTCATCACGGATAAGACCGTGAATCAGAACGTTTTGGAATGGCTGACGACCTGTGAATTCCAAGGATTGGAAGATCATACGAGACACCCAGAAGAAGATGATGTCGTAACCTGTTACCAGGGTTGAAGTTGGGAAGTAACGTTTGAAGTCTTCTGAGTCGACATCAGGCCAGCCCATGGTTGAGAATGGCCAAAGGGCAGAACTGAACCAAGTATCCAAGACGTCTTCGTCCTGAGTCCATCCGTCACCTTCTGGTGCTTCTTCACCGACGTACATTTCACCCTCAGCATTGTACCAAGCAGGGATTTGGTGCCCCCACCAGAGCTGACGAGAGATTACCCAGTCATGGACATTTTCCATCCATTGAAGGAAGGTATCGTTGAAACGAGGTGGGTAGAATTCTACCTTGTCCTCTGTGTCTTGGTTGGCAATGGCATTCTTGGCCAATTGGTCCATCTTGACGAACCACTGCGTAGACAAGCGTGGCTCAACCACCACACCTGTACGCTCTGAGTGACCAACGCTGTGGACACGTTTTTCGATTTTAACAAGTGCACCAATTTCTTCCAACTTAGCAACAACTGCCTTACGAGCTTCAAAACGGTCCATACCTGCAAATTCAAAGGCCAAGTCATTCATGGTTCCGTCATCGTTCATGACATTGACTTGTGGCAAGTTATGGCGTTGACCAACCAAGAAGTCGTTTGGATCGTGGGCAGGCGTGATTTTCACGACACCCGTACCAAATTCAGGATCTGCGTGTTCGTCCCCAACGATTGGGATGAGTTTATTAGCGATAGGAAGGACGACGTTTTTACCAATCAAATCCTTGTAGCGTGGGTCTTCTGGATTGACCGCAACAGCAACGTCCCCAAACATAGTCTCAGGACGAGTGGTCGCAACTTCAAGGGAGCGTGAGCCGTCTTCCAGCATGTAGTTCATGTGGTAGAAGGCACCTTCCACGTCCTTGTGGATAACTTCGATATCAGAAAGGGCTGTGCGAGCTGCTGGATCCCAGTTGATGATAAACTCACCACGGTAGATCCAGCCTTTCTTGTATAGATCCACAAAGACCTTGCGCACGGCTTTTGACAAACCTTCGTCAAGGGTGAAACGCTCACGAGAGTAGTCTACAGAGAGCCCCATCTTGCCCCATTGTTCCTTGATAGTCGTGGCATATTCGTCTTTCCATTCCCAGACTTTCTCGAGGAATTTCTCACGACCAAGATCATAACGGCTAATGCCCTCACCACGCAAGCGCTCCTCAACCTTAGCCTGAGTGGCAATCCCCGCGTGATCCATACCTGGAAGCCAAAGCGTATCAAAACCTTGCATGCGTTTTTGACGGATAATGATATCCTGCAACGTTGTATCCCAAGCGTGACCAAGGTGAAGTTTACCAGTTACGTTTGGTGGTGGAATAACGATTGAATAAGGCTTAGCCTTTTGATCGCCAGAAGGCTTGAAAACATCGGCATCAAGCCATTTTTGGTAACGACCAGCCTCAACCTCGGCTGGATTGTATTTTGGTGAAAGTTCTTTAGACATGTGTGTTCTCCTTAATTATTAGTTTCCTAATTAGCTTCTATTTTAATTTCTTATTTAGTTTCTTGCGTATTTTTATCTGTTCTTTTTTAGTTTATTAACATCTTCTTTTGTTATATTATATTTTATATCCCATAATTTTTGTTTCAATCTATAATTTAAATTGTAAATTTCGTAATATTTTAACTCTAAATCAGTCCTATTTTTTTCTATCTTTTTTATTTGAGAAATATATTTATAGTCTATATTAAAAATTTGATAAATTAACAAAAGTTCGGAAGAAATTATAATTAACATAAAAATTAACAGGAAGATATTTACCAGAAAATTCAATTTAAATAGATTATAAAAATTCAATAGAATAAATATTAAATAAAGTGAATAAAGATGAGGCGATACAAACCCAACTAAGGAGGTTAGTATTAAAATAGTTTTTTCTTTAGGCGAATCAGAATTGAGTTTAGATAGCAATTTTATTAGGGACGGTTGCAAAAATAAAAGAATAACTGAAAATAATGATAAATACATATTTACTTCATTATTCACATTTCCCGCCCAAAATAACATTATTAAGTTTAGAATTATCAATCCCCATCTTAAAAAATTCCATAAGAAATTATTATTAATTCTAACCTCATTTTTTGAACGTTCCCAATCATATTTCAAGAGTAACCTTAGATACTGAATGAGTTTTTGCGATTTTTCTTCTGAGTAATCAAAATCATTTAAAAGATCCCAAATATGTCCATCTTTCATGTAATACTCATTAGTATATTTAATATTTCTACAATAGCCATATGGATTGATTTGTGTTCTAAGACTATTTACTGCAGACTCCCTATTTTCTCCATTTAGCAAATCAACAATTATTAACTTTATGCTTTTTCTCCATTCAGAGCGTTCTTTAGTAATATAATCAAGTTGATTTCTTTTACTATTATTAGCGAAAACTAAAATTGCACTCAAGATAGCCCCTAGACCAGCTCCACTAATTAGAGTAATAATCTGGCTTATTTCCAATCTTCTAACCTCGCTTTCGAAATTTTTCAACACATCCCAACTGTTCGATTTTCTCGAACAGTTCAACTAACAGTTTCTTTAACGTTGGCCTTGAGCTTCCCACTCATTCCTCAGCAAGCCGTATATCAGACTGTCACAGCGGTTACCTTGGGCATCTTTGCGGTCTCTTATGCGAGCTTCGAGAGTAAAACCAAGTTTCTCGGCGACTCGTTGACTTTGAAGGTTATAGCCAAAGCAAGTCAGTTCAATCTTGTGTAGGTTCAATTCTTTAAAAGCTAAATCAATCAAGGTACTCGCAGCTTCTGGAACATAACCTAGACCCCAATAGTCTGGATGTAAGATATAGCCAATCTCCAAGACATCATCCTCGTGACGACGAGGGAAATCAACAGAGCCGATGATAGTATCGGTCCCTTTAACCACTATGCCGTAACCAGCTGGGAGATTGTCCTTTTCATTGCGCTCGGGCAGAATATGCTCCAGATAATAAATCTCATCTTCCAAGGTCTTGACGGGCGGAAAGCCTGCTGGGTAGGAAACTTCTGGCCTACTGGCATAGTCAAAGATATCCACAACATCAGCCACGGTACGGACTCGTAAGACTAGCCGTTCGGTTTCTAAACGTTCTGGTAACTCAGCTATTATCATCTTTCTCCCTCGCTTCCCATAAAAAATGCCCCTGCCATATTCATGACAGGGACGAATGTACTAATCCGCGGTACCACCCAATTTCGGGCAAGGCCCGCAACTCTCGTCTTTATAAATAAAAAGACAATATTATTTCATTTTTATCCATCAGCAACCAGTTTTGACACATTTGTGGACTTCTCAGCACCGCCACTTTCTGTAAAATGTGGGATTCAAAACACCTCTAATGGCTCTATTGTAGCAAGTTTTTGACGGAAATGCAAGGGACAAGAAAAATTACTTGAAGCTGATTCCGTGTTCTTTTAATTTCTTAATCGTAGCTGGACCGATTCCCTTCAAGGCAAGGAGTTCTTTTTCTGTCCAGTTTTTGAAGTCAGAAGCTGACTTGATGCCTTCATCATAGAAAGTCTTAGCGCGATCTACTGAGAGGCCACCCAAAGTAGCTGCGAAATCTTCTACTGAATTCGCCACTTTTTGAGCTTGTTCCTTGGTCGCTTCTACTGCTTGTTCCACTTTTTTAGAGACGACTTTTCCTGCTTGGCTGGCAGATTTTTCCGCATGTTTCACGACTTTTTTGGTCTCTTCGACAACCTTAGTCACAGTACTTGAAAATGCACCTGAACGACGAAGGCTATTTCGCAATTGTTTTTTACGTTGGAGTTTCTTTGACATGATAAAATCCTTTCAATAAAAAATCCCTGCTCTGACAAGGATTTAATAAAGATATTCTATCAAGATTTTGGGAAAAAATCAAGAAAGTATCTGTATTTTAATAGTTTCTCTCACCAAACAAGCCTTCTGGCAAATCATGAAATCCCTTGCCCGCCTTAAAGTTTTCAAACTTACCAAGCAAGAACTGATAAGCATCCAAGCGGCTTTCGTAGCGAATCATGGCATCTTTGGCACGCTCGTCTTGGTCTTCTTCGTAGACTTTTTGACTTTCCTTGTGCGCCATATCGTTGATCATGATCTGGGTATTAACCCAGGCCTCAAATTCCTTCATAAATTCCTGTTCGTAACTCATTGGTTCTCCTTATTCTAATCCACGGAAGTAGTCCGTATCAATCTCTCGGTAGGGCTGGATATCCTGAACATACTCTAGCACGCCTTGGAATTCCCCGTTCTCATCGTGTACTGCAGCGTAGGTGATGTGGACAAATTTGCCTCGCGAATCTGACTTGAACCACATTTCATACTTGTCCTTGACCCCTTCACGAAGACCTTGCATGATAGCTTTGACTTTCTCCAAATATTTTGGAGGATGGCATAACTCGACATTTCGTCCGACTTGGGACGGTGTCCGTTTGAAAATCATCTCATCAGCTGGCGCATTGTCATTGTAATACTGGAAAATATCGTCTTTATTGACAAAAGTGATCTCCATAGGGAGGTGATTGAGGATGAGGTTGGCCTGCTCTACGGAGAGATAGCCATTGCCAAAAGGCTGTTGGCTATGGCGGTCCAGCACCGCTTCCTTTTCCTTAGGGGTAAAGGTAATGGTGAACTGGCCTTCTGGTGTATCGATAACTTGCTGAACTTGACCTTCTGCCGTGTCTAGTTGTACGGGCTCTTCTGCACTTTTTTCCTCAACAAAGCTCTGTCGCTCTGGCACCCATTTCTCTGACGGACGGATGATGGCATAGCCGTAGGCATCGCTCTCCTCCGCAATCTGAAGCCAGTCATCCTGGGTGAAGGACTCAAGAAGAATCATGAGGAGGATGGACTCTTCCTTGAAAATCATACTTTCAAACTCTGTCGCAAAAGCTTCGAAAGTTTCCTTTACAGTGCTAATTGACTCTTCTGGTAGTGCCTTAGCTGTCGCTAGAGCTGTCTGAAAGAGTTCTCTGATCTGATCATCCACTCCCCACATAACCTTAGGGGGTGAATCGTGACCATAGCGCTCCATGATAGGAAAGAAGAGCTCTTCCTTGCGCTGGTAGTGGATATCAAATTGCCCCAAAAGTCCCATTTGACGGACCAAACCCTTGCGCATCTCCACAAGCATTTCTTCATCTTCCGTAGTCTCATAGGTATCTAACAATCTCCAAATGCGAATCAAGGCTGCACGGAGGGCCAGATTTTCATCCTTGAAGACGCGAACTGGGTGGCCAGGATGCTCGGTATCCTCTACTTCAACGCCCTTAACAGCGTTTTTAAAAAGATTGGCATGGACATCACAGAGCTCCATGACATCTTCAAAGGTAACACCCGAGTCTGAGTTCATCAGCTCGTGCTCCATGAGGGAAATCTCGATGGCTGAAACACCCGTAAAAGTCGCATCAAAACGCTCCTGAACTGACTCAGGAGAGGCGCCATTGTGCAATTCTAACAAAATATCCCGTAGGATATGAATTCGTTCATCTGCCATTAGTCTAACCCAATCACTTCGTAACCATTCGCTTCCAGTGTGCGGACAATCTTGTCCATAGGAGTTCCTTCAAGTTTAGAACCCTGTTTGAGCGATACCTTGCGACCGACTGTGTTGCGCATCAAGGGATTAGCAAGTGGTTTAAAACCCAGCTCTACTAGGATTTCCAAGACTTCTGGATGCTTATCCACCACTTCTGCAACGGGAATTGATACATCGATGATATTATCCATGACGACCTCCATTGTATGTTCTAATACTCAATGAAAATCAAAGAGCAAACTAGGAAGCTAGCCGCAGGCTGCTCAAAGCACTGCTTTGAGGTTGTGGATAGAACTGACGAAGTCAGTAATCTATACCTACGGCAAGGTGAAGCTGACGTGGTTTGAAGAGATTTTCGAAGAGTATAAAATGATTTTACTGATTATATTATACCATAAGGGAAGAGATTAAAAAACTAGCAGTGGAGTTCCTGCTAGTTTCTTTCATTTCAAGTTATTCCTTATCATCTGGTTTTGCGAGCCACTGGGCTACATCCATCAACTTATCAGCAAGCAGTACTTTCCCGAAACCTACTAGAGCATTGTCATCTTTTTTCATGTTCTTCAGGACTTTGACGCTTTGCATCACAAAAAAGTAATTCCCGTAAGTCTTGGCTAGAATTTTAATGAATCCCATATTACTCTCCTTCGATGATTTCGACCTCTTTTCGGATAATATCAACATCTTTTTGATATTGAACTTCATTGTAGTTGACTAGTTTGGACAATTCCTGTTGCAATCTTTCTCCCATCGGCTTCATGGTCGCAAAGGTTAAGCCACCAGAAATGACTCCGCCTAGGATAGGAATCACTTTTCCCATTCCTTTGGCCAAGCCTCCTTTTGTCAGATTAACACCAAAAATTTTCAAAATTTTCTCTAAAATAGGATACCAGAGCGTCTTTGTCAAGGCTTTCTTGTTCACTACTTTTATGACTTGTTTGGCTACTGTCACACCGCCTGATCGAAGCAGAGCACCTGCACCATTTACTCCCAGCATCACACCGAGGTACAGTAGGAGTGTGTTTTTAGCTTCCTCGCTTAACTCATTGCGCGATGCCCAGAGATCATCAAATCCGTAAATATACCCTAGTTCTTGAGCTAATTTTAATGAGAAAGCGTAAAACTGGGCTACATCTGTTGGAATGGTAATTGCCATGGCAAGGCCTCCAGGTAGACCTGCCAATACCGAAGTGCCGCTGGCCAGCAAGACATTGTCCTTAATACAGGCCTTGGCCACTCGGTCCAAGCTTTCCTGAGGTAACAAAGAAGTCGGCCCTTGTTCTAATAAGGTAGCAATGTCCTTGCGATCTAATTCCTTGGAAAACTTTTCTACTAAAAATTTCTCTCGATCAACTTTGACTACGGGTAATTTCACCACTTGTTGCAGTACTTGCATAGCTATATCTTGTTTAGCCATATATCTCTCCGTTTTTCATTTATATCAAGCTTTATCATATCATACTATTTGAAATATACAAATTTTTTAAACCGATTTTTATCAGATAGCAATTATCGTACTCTGGCAACAAAAAAGAGGGTTCCCCCTCTTTCTTAGTTCTTATCCAGATTGCGTAGCATTTCGTCAATCTTGTTTCCATATTCGATGGATTCGTCTTTGACGAAGGTCAAATCTGGGATTTTGTACAATTTCAAATTGCGACCAAGTTCACGTTTGATGGTACCAGTTGCTTTTTCAAGCCCGATTTGAGCTTTTTGGTTATCCGAAGCAAGGTTACTCAAAATGGTGTAGTAAACCTTGGCAACAGACAAGTCACCTAGCATCTGAACATCTGTAATGGTCACACCTTGGACACGCGGATCACGGACTTTCTTTTGCAAAATCTCATTGACTTCGCGCTTGATTTCCATGCCCACACGATCCGTACGGAAATGATTTGCCATGATATTCCTTTCTCTACTTTGAACCAAAAGCTAGGCCAGCAGACCTAGCTATTTTTATTAGATAGAGGAACTAGAGCCATTTGAATCTAGGAAACAAGCCTTAGATAGAACTAAGGGTTCATCAAGGCGCTGTTGACGACGAGTCAAATCGGCTATCGTTTCTCTATTATCGTTTGATTTCTTCCATGACATAGGCCTCAATCACATCATCAGTCTTGATATCATTGTAGCCATCAATCATCAATCCACCTTCACGACCGTTTGTAACTTCTTTAACGTCGTCTTTGTAGTGTTTCAAGCTTGCAAGTTCGCCGTCATAGATAACGACACCGTCACGGATAACACGAACTTTAGAGTCACGGGTAACCTTACCGTTGATAACCATGAATCCACCGATAGTTCCGACTTTAGATACCTTAAAGGTTTCACGGATAACTGCTTCACCGATAACTTTTTCTTCGAATTCTGGGTCAAGCATCCCTTTCATGGCTTCTTCCATCTCTTCGATAACCTTATAGATAATGCTGTGGAGACGAATTTCTACATCGTCAGCTTCCGCTTGTTGACGCGCTTGTGGTGTAGGGCGTACGTTGAAACCAACGATAAAGGCATTTGAAGCTTCCGCAAGAGTCACGTCAGACTCATTGATAGCACCGACAGCCGAGTGAACGATGGTCACTTTCACACCTTCCACATCAATTTTTTGAAGTGAGGCAGAAAGGGCTTCAACAGAACCTTGTACGTCGGCCTTGATGATGACATTAACTGACTTGAGCTCACCAGCTTTAAGTGTATCAAAGAGGTTTTCAAGGCTGACACGTTGGGTAGCTTGACGTTGTTTCATGAGGGCACGTTTTGCACGTTCTTCACCGGCCGCACGCGCAGATTTTTCATCTTCGTAAACGGCAAAGTGGTCACCCGCCATTGGCGCTTCGTTCAAACCTGTGATAGAAACTGGTGTTGACGGACCTGCAACCTTAACACGACGACCAAGGTCATTGGTCATAGCACGCACACGACCGAAGGTATTTCCGACAACGATTGGATCTTGGACATTCAAGGTACCTTGTTGAACAAGAAGGGTTGCGACCGCACCTTTTCCTTTATCCAAACGAGCTTCGATAACCGTACCGATAGCACGAACTGTTGGGTCTGCTTTGAGTTCTTGGATTTCAGCCACAAGAAGGACTGTTTCCAACAATTCTTCGATATTTTGGTTGAATTTAGCTGAGATTTCAACAAATTCAGAATCT
>NZ_KQ970236.1:294671-329230 GCF_001579025.1 Streptococcus oralis | reverse complement strand
TAACACCATGCTCTGCCAATTCACCGATAACACGTTCTGGGTTGGCACCTGGTTTATCAATCTTGTTGATAGCTACGATGATTGGAACGTTGGCCGCTTTTGAGTGGTTGATGGCTTCGATAGTCTGAGGCATAACCCCGTCGTCGGCCGCTACAACCAAGATAGTAATATCGGTAACAGATGCACCACGCGCACGCATAGAAGTAAAGGCCGCGTGTCCTGGTGTATCAAGGAAGGTAATCTTCTTGCCATTTTCCACGATTTGGTAGGCACCGATATGCTGAGTGATACCACCTGCTTCACCTGTCGCAACACGAGAGTTACGAAGGGTATCCAAGAGGGTTGTTTTACCATGGTCAACGTGTCCCATGATGGTTACAACTGGTGGACGCTCAACCAATTCATCTTCGTTAAGATAGCCATCTTCGACAAAGAAACGTTCGATGTCGGCATTATCCACTTCAACCTTTTGTTTGGCTTCAATACCATAATCCACCATGAGGAGTTCAATGGTTTCCCCATCCAAGGATTGGTTTTGTGTAGCCATGACACCCATCATAAAGAGTTTCTTAACGATTTCAGCTGGTTCACGTTTGATACGTTTTGCGATTTCCGCAACAGTCATACCATCTGTATACTCAAATTCTGTTGGCAATTCATGGAACTTACGCTCTGTAACAGGTTTTGGAGTCTGGTTACGGTTGTTTTGCTTGTTCCCTTTTTTATTTTTCTTATTGTTATTCCAGTTACTATTTCTTTGATTTCTCACTTGATTCTGACTACTTCGATTCTTTTGTTGTTTTCTAGGACCATCTTCTTCGTGATCATAATCGTCACGTTCTTTGTCTGGTCGAGCTTGTTTTTTACGACGTGTATCCACTGGCGCTTCTTTCGCTACAGGAGCTACTGTTACGGCTGGCTGCGTTTGTTCAGCTAGCTTAGCAGCTTCTTCAAAGATTTCCTCTGGTTCCTTGCGTTTGTTAGCTTGAGCCAAGGCTTCTTTGGCAGCTTGCGATTGTTTGAAGCGCTCCTCGCTTGAGCGTGCGTACTCTGCATTTTGCTCTGCTTTTAGGGCTGCTGCACGGGCTTTAAAGTCAACACGTGGTCCAGCTTGTTTTGGCTGGAAGTCTTGTTGCTGACGGCGATCATTGCCACGATTCCCTTGACCTTGTGGTTTTTTCCCTTGGTCGTTAAATCGACGATTGTCGCGGTTCCCTTGACCAGGTTTACCACCATTACGGCCGTCATTTTTCTGACGGTTGCCGTTTTGTTGTTGGTCACGGTTGTTGCCCTTGTTTTGTTTGCGTCGCTCTGCCTGCTCTTTGGCACGCGCCTCACGCTCCGCCTTGAAGTTTCGACTCTGTGGTCTTGCGGCCACTACTTTTTCTTCCTTAGGAGCTGCAGGTGTAGCTGATTTGCTTTCTTCCTTTGCGGCAGCTGGTTTAGATGATGCAGGCTTTTCAGCTTTCTTTTCTACACTTGCTTTTGGTGCTGCAGGTTTTGCTTCTGCCTTAGGAGCAGGTGCAGGTTTAAAGCTAGCTGCGATTTGCTCAGCAGCAGCAGCTTCCACGCTCGATGAGTGGCTTTTCACATCCAAGCCCAACTCTTTTGCACGCGCTACAACTTCTTTACTTTCTTTTCCAAGTTCTTTTGCGATTTCGTACAATCTTTTCTTAGACAAATCATGTCCTCCTCTTCTATTCCATAAGAGACCTCATTTTCTTTGTAAATCCAGCATCTGTCACAGCCAAAACCTTTCGCGATTTTCCGACTGCTATGCTTAATTCCAGTGTTGAAAACACGGTTATAACTTCTACTTGATAATAGTCACTTTTATCTTGAATCTTCTTGGTCAGATTAGGACCAGCATCCTGTGCTAGAAAGACTAGCTTGGCTTTCTGGTCTTGGATGGCTTTGACCACCAATTCCTCACCTGATATGATCCGGCCTGCTCGTTGAGCAAGTCCCAAGAGATTGCTTATCTTTTGCTTATTCAAGTCCTAACTCTCTTCTTTTCACTTTGTGATCCACATAAGCGATCAACTCGTCATAAAAGCTTTCTTCCACTTCCATGTTAAAGCTGCGGTTAAAGACTTTCTTCTTTTTTGCCTCTAGGGCTTCTGCATTGTCTAGCTTGATATAAGCGCCACGGCCATTGGCCTTGCCTGTCGGATCGATAAAGACCTGTCCTTCTTTGTTCTTGACAATGCGGAGCAAATCACGCTTATCAATCACTTCATTGGATACAACAGACTTGCGCAAAGGGATTTTTCTTGTTTTCATCTTTCCCTCCTCTAGCAGCTTTTATTCTTCCGTCAATTCGTCCGCAACTGCGTAATCCACTTGACCTGCTTCTTCCATAGCTTCAAACTCACTGGCTGACTTGATATCGATACGGTAACCCGTCAAGTGAGCTGCCAAGCGAACGTTTTGTCCACGACGACCGATGGCAAGAGATAGCTTGTTATCAGGTACAACGACCAAGGCACGTTTGCTGTCATTTTCATCAAAGATAACTTGGTCAACCTCTGCAGGTGCGATAGCATTGTAGATAAACTCAGCTGGATCTGCTACCCACTCGATAACGTCGATGTTTTCTTCGACAGGAATCATGCGATCGCTCTTGGCATCGTAACGAGCTGGGTGGAATTTGCTAGTGATTTTCTTGATATTGGCACCACCACGTCCAACGATTGTCCCGATAGCATCCACGTTTGGATTGTGGCTACGAACAGCAACCTTGGTACGGTCACCTGCTTCACGGGCCACACTCATGATTTCAACAGTTCCATCATACACTTCTGGGATTTCTTGCTCCATCAAGCGTTTGATCATTTCTGGATGGCTACGGCTAACAAAGACGTTGACACCACGAGGATTGTCTTCAACCTTGTAAACGTAGACTTCGATACGGTCGTGGGAAGCAAAGACTTCTCCAGGGATTTGGTCTTGTTTTGACAATTGGGCCTCGATGCTGCCAAGGTTGACATAGATAAAGCGGTTGTCAAATCGTTCTACTGTACCAGACATGATTTCTTGTTCATGTTCTTTGTAAGTATTATAAGTGATGGCACGTGTTTGCTTGCGCATTTTTTCCATGATGGTTTGTTTAGCAGATTGGGCTGCTACACGACCAAACTCAGCTGGTGCTTCTTCGAACTTGATTTTGTCACCAAGCTCATAGGCTGAATTAATGGCAAGGGCATCTTTCAAGCTAATTTCCAAACGGCTATCAAATACTTCATCAACCACTTCACGAACAGTATAGACAGTAAAGTCACCTGTTTTTTCGTTGAAGTCAATAGCTACGCTGTCTGATTGACCATAGCGTCTGCGATAAGCGGAACGAAGCGACTCTACTACTGCGTCGATGATATCTTCTTTTTTGATTCCCTTGTCTTCTTCCAAAATGCGGAAGGCCTCTAGCATTTCTTTACTCATGTTCTTTTCACTTTTGAATCCTCAAAAGCTATCCTTTCTTTTCTATAATTTTACCGCTAAACGTACTTTTGATACTAAACTGTATGGAATTTGAACGGTTTTCTTTCGTGTCTTGTCCATATATTCCATGGTCAACTCGTCTTCTTCAAAGGATACCAAAGTTCCTTCAAAGACTTTTTGCTTATCAATGGCTTGGTAGAGCCCGACATGAATGTATTTCCCAACTGCTCCAGCGACAGCATCCTTGGTTTTCAAAGGACGTTCCAAGCCTGGACTGGTGATTTCTAGGAAATATTGTTCTGGGAAGGGATCTGGCTTGATAGTGTCTAGGACAGGACTGATGATTTCTGTCAGGTCTGCCGTGTCGTTCAAGGTAATTCCTTCGGGTTTATCTACAAAAATACTGAGAATCATGTCACTGCCAATCTTTCCATACTCGATATCCACGAGCTCGAAAGGCGCTTGGATGACAGGTTCTACAACTTCTCTGACTAATTCTACGATTGTTGCGATTGCGTCCACCTCCTCATAAGCAAGAGGCGAAGATATTTCCCCGCCTCTCTTTCTCATATTCTTACTATCAGTATAGCACGTTTGTCAATTTATGTAAAGCATTAGCACTCAAACAGCTGGTTTTCAAGCTATTTCTTAAAATTCTGCTTCAACTCGGTAGATCACTTGACCCTTGCTGGAGAATTTTTGCTCATACTCTGTCATGACATTGCCTTCAAAATCACTGGCATGCAAGTCTAGCCAAACACCATTTAGTTTCATCCCATACTGAGAAAAGCTTACCAAGCTGTACTCAAACAAGCCACGATTGTCTGTCTTGAAATGGATTTCCCCATTCTCAGGCAAGATGCGCTTGAAGGTATCCAAGAAACTCTTGTAAGTCAAACGACGTTTTTCATGGCGTTTTTTAGGCCAAGGATCTGAAAAGTTTAGGTAGAGACGATCAATCTCACCGTCTTCAAAGTAGTCAGTCAGATCTGAACCATCTACCCACAGCAACTTGATGTTGGGCACTCCAACTTCTAATACCTTATCCAAGGCATAACTCAATACCGACTTTTGGATATCAATCCCGATGTAGTTGATGTCAGGATTTTGCTTGGCCATTCCTGATACGAAGGCCCCTTTCCCACTTCCAACTTCAACATGAATAGGATGATCATTTCCAAACAAGTCTCGCCATTTCCCTTTAGCTTCCAAGGGATTGAGGACTACATACTGAGGATTTGCCTCTAGTAATTCTGTCGCCCCTTTACGATTTCTAACTCTCATCTCTTCTTTCCATACTTATCACGGAAGACACGCAAGGCATAAATCTCCCGGTTTACATTGTCTAAATCTTGATTTTCACAGTATTTGGCAATCTGGTTCAAGTAAGAATACTGACCATACCAATACAATTTATCTAACACTGTCTGATTGTACTTATAGCCGTAGTCTCTCAACCATTGGCGCCACTGATGATCCGGAATGTAGTGGCATAGCAAATGCGCCACATCAAACATACGATCCGTCAGACGAACCGAATCCCAATCCACTAGATAAACGAGTCCACTCTCTGTCTCAATCCAATTACTATGACGAAGATCCCCATGCACAATCGTAGCATGGTCTTCCCTAAAACCTGGAACCGTCTTACCTAGCTCAGCAATCACACTGTTCAAATAGTGGTTTTGCTTCAAAATTTCTGGAACTCCTTGCTGCCAAGAACGTAGCAAATCAACTGGTGTTTCCATGGTGTATCCCAAACGGCTCAACTGCTTCATCAAAGGACGCGAGCGGTGAAGGCGGTTCAAGATATTGATAATCTGCTTGCGATTCATATCGTAAGGGGTCAAGATTTTGCCCGTCAGCCATTCCTGAGCACACATATCACGGCCGTCTGGCAAACGACGAGTCCATAGTAATTGAGGAGCGATTTGTTCTCTGGCTAGGCCAGGTAGGATTGGAGAGGTGTTCATTTTTACAAAGACGCGCTTCCCATCAGGGTAGCTTCCCATATAAGCTTTGCCGCTCTTCCCAGGGATAGGGGTCAGCGTTAGCTCATTATCACCCAAGTCCATTTCTTTCCTCCGTATAAAGTTTCCTTACTATTCTACTAGTTTTTGGTCTATTCGTCAACCAATCTTTTTAGTTGGTAAGGCAAATAAAACAATTGTAGGAAGAGACTTGCTCCTACAAGAGCCAACAAGGCTATTTTTTCTTGAAAAACCACTGCTCCGACCAGCAATTCTAACAAAAGAACTGCACTTCCCACACCGAGTATGATCTGTTTCAATCCCTTTTCTTTCTTCCCTTTTTCTAGTGGAAAGAGCTGGGTCAAGTATTGGTAATCAAAGGCATGATAGAGGGCCAGTAACTGAAAGAGCAAGAGGTAATTAAATAGAACCACCACTGCCGTCGCGATCCAAGCTTGTTCGATAAAGACTAGAGCTAACAAGGATAGGAAGAGGAGGCGGAGACTGAGGGCAAAGAGGTCTCCATTTCGCAAGTAAGAACGAAGATAGAGATTTTGCCAAATCTTGCTCGGCACTTTCTGAACTACTTTAAGGATAAAATCCAGATAAGCGCGACGTTTGACACTATTTGAAACGCCCTTGACCTGAGTAAAGAGAGCAAAGAAACGAAGCAAAACTTGCTTGCGCTTGCTTTCTTGGGCGATCACATAGTCCCAGTCAATTCCGTTCTCAGTAAAAAATTTACTGGCTTTTTGACGAAAGAGGAGATATTTCCCAGCTCCTAATAAAAGCACATAGGAAAGAAAGATAGGCAAGCCATAGCCCATGGCTAAAAATAAGGGCGCAAATAAAAGCAAGAAAAGGGTTTGGACAAAGAGCCAAAAGACCAGTGAGCGCATCGTCTGCCCATTGAGGTGGGACTTAACCTCCTCTTCACTGACTAAGAGAAAGAGCTTGTCAGGTCCTTCCATATAGGTCGCGATTCCTCCCCAAGCCAAAAGCAAGGCAGATACAATCCCCAAAAACAAGAGGATAGGCCAATGATTTTCAGGAAAATGTTGCAAGAGTTGACTGTACTGGTAAGCTAGAAAACCGATGAGAACTAGCAGGAACAAGACAAAGTGGTCATTGAGAACATAGCGCAGATAACCGACGCACTCCTTACGAAAAGCCTGCTTTCTCCTTAAAAACAAGTCTTTCATAGGTCCCCCTCTTTGGTTAGAGCCAAGTAAATGTCATTCAAACTCGCTTCAGGCATGCTAAAGATCTCGCGCAGTTGCTGGAGGTTCCCCTGAGCCCGCACCTCCCCCTTGTGGAGAATAACAAAGGCATCACACATCTTCTCCGCCGAATCCAAAACATGGGTACTCATGAGAATGGACTTGCCTTTTTGCTTTTCTACTTCTAGAAGCTGAATCAAGTCAGAAATGGCCAGCGGATCGAGCCCAAGGAAAGGCTCATCAACGATGAAAAGGCTCGGATCTACGACAAAAGCACAGATAATCATGACCTTCTGCTTCATCCCTTTGGAGAAATGCACTGGGAACCAGTCTAATTTTTGATCCAGACGAAACATTTTTAATAAAGGTTCCACTCGCTCGAAAGCTATATTCTGCTCAATACCATAAGCCATAGCAACCGTCTCGATATGCTCTCTGAGAGTCAATTCCTCATACAAGCTAGGCGTTTCTGGGATGTAGCCAATCTGCTTGCGGTAGCTAGTCGCATCTTCTCGCAGGGTCAAACCATTAATCTTGATTTCCCCACTGTAAGGTGTCAAGAGACCAATAATCTCATTGATTGTCGTTGATTTACCCGCGCCGTTAAGACCGATCAAACCGACTAACTGCCCACTTTCAACTGTAAAGGACACATCTTTCAAGACAGGGACATGAACATAGCCTCCTGTCAGGTTTTTAATTTCTAACATATTTTCTCCGAATCTGGTATAATGTAGCTATATTATATCAAAATTCAATACAGTAGAGGTGGATTTTATGTCAGATTGCATTTTTTGTAAGATTATCGCAGGGGAGATTCCTGCTTCAAAAGTATACGAGGATGAGCAGGTTCTTGCCTTTCTTGATATCTCTCAAGTAACGCCTGGACACACCTTAGTCGTACCAAAAGAACACTATCGCAATCTTTTGGAAATGGATGCTACAAGTGCCAGCCAACTCTTTGCCCAAGTGCCAACAGTAGCTCAAAAAGTCATGAAGGCTACCAAGGCTGCTGGTATGAATATCATCGCCAACTGCGAGGAAGTTGCTGGTCAAACGGTCTTTCATACTCACGTGCACCTCGTACCTCGCTACGGTGCAGAAGATGACCTCAAGATTGACTTTATCGCCCACGAACCTGACTTTGACAAACTTGCCCAAGTCGCAGAATCCATTAGAAATGCTTAAGGAGATGCCATGAAACTATCAAATCTACTGCTATTCGCAGGAGCTGCAGCTGGAAGTTATTTTGTTGTGAAAAATCGCCAAGCCATTCAGGATGAAGTGCTAGATACAACTGATCGTGTCGAGGCCATTAAGGAGGATTTGGATATCATTCAAAACAGCCTGCAAGTTATCAACCAACAAAAAGAACTCATCAAGGAATATCAAAAAGATTTAACCTATAAATTCAAAGTCTTGGAAAAAGATTTCCAAACCAGAATGGCGGTCCTCCAAGAAGAAAAACAAGAATAAGAGAGCCTCCAAGTTTCCTTAAATCCTTTTTGGGTTACTAGATTCGAACAGAAAAGGGAGGGAATGAAAGTGAAACAGTTTTTAAAAGTTCTAGCGAAGGTCATCGCGATCCCTTGTGGCTGTCTCTGCCTTCTGACGGCTCTAGCATTTCTACTACTGATGAATCTTTTCAAGGCCTCACCGAGTGACATCCAAAAAGGAAATGAATCCTTAAAACAAATATTTATCTCTCTTGACATGCCTCCTGAGAAAGTAGAATCAAATGGAAGGTATCAATTCGAGGGTGGAGGCTTAAATTTCTATGTTACTTTCTCAGATGAGGTTATCAATAGTCACCCCGTCCTAAAAGAAAGTCCAAAACTCACCAAAAACCGACTGGAAGTCTATGTCCTACAGGCAGGGGATATTTCATACTATAAGGTAGGAGACAACTTGTTCAATCACGGTTTAATACAATTTTTAGAAAAGGAAAGTGAGAAGTATTTCCAAGAAAAAGGAAAGAAATCAAAATTTTCTTACACAATTCTAAATTGGAATGATCAGGAAAGTCTTAAAAAGGGAATTGCATTCTATGAAAAAACTTTGACCTTAGTGGATATTCAAGATAACTCGGCAATCAAACACATTGATACTATTACCATTACGCCTGGCAAGGAAGCGGAAATCAAGCAACTCATTCAGGAGATGGATGCAGCTGGCTTGCTCACTCAAAAGTATAAATAGTAGACTAACTGGAGAATGATTTCTCGATACTAAATTTCCCAAGATTATACAAAAAAAGAGCCCGCTGGCTCTTTTTACTTTATTCTCCTTCAAAGGCATCTTTTATGTGGTCAAAGAAGCCTTTTTTCTTTGGATTGACTTTCAAGTCACCTGCAGCTGCGAATTCTTTAAGCGCAGCTTTTTGGCGGTCGTTCAAACCTGTCGGAGTCACGACATTAACGGTAACATATTGGTCACCAACGGCACCGCCACGAAGGCTTGGCGCTCCCTTGCCACGTAGGCGGAATTTCTTGCCAGTCTGAGTTCCCTCTGGGATGACCAATTCAACATCGCCATGCACGGTTGGAATTTCCACAGTATCTCCTAGAGCTGCTTGAACAATATTAAGGTTCAGCTTGTAGAAAATGGTTGTTCCTTCACGTTCAAACTTATCACTGGCTTCAACAGAAACCACCACGTACAAGTCCCCGTAAGGTCCACCGTTAAAGCCTGCTTCACCTTGACCAGCGAGGCGGATTTGTTGGCCTGTTTCCACACCAGCAGGGATTTTTACATGTACGCTATGAGCTTGTTTTTCATGCCCTGTTCCGTGACAAGTTGTACATGGATCTTTGATTTCTTTTCCGCGACCATGACAGACATCACAGGTTACTTGGCGACGCATCATACCAAGAGGAGTCTGCGTATCGACGTTAATGACACCAGCACCATGACAGCGTCCACAAGTGACTGGACTTGTCCCTGGCTTAGCACCAGAGCCATTACATGTACGACAGCTGGCTTCACGATTGTATTTCACTTCTTTTTCCGTTCCGAAGATAGCTTCTTCAAAGGTTAAGTTCACACGATACTGGAGGTCATCCCCTTGACGAGGAGAGTTTGGATTGCGTGAAGCTCCTCCTCCTCCGAAAAAACTTGAGAAGATATCTTCAAAACCACCGAAGCCACCTGCTCCGTCAAAGCCACCAAAACCACCAGCACCACCAAAGCCACCGTTGGCACCCGCAGCACCATACTGGTCGTAGGCTGCACGTTTTTGGTCGTCACTCAAAGTCTCATAGGCTTCTTGAACTTCCTTGTATTTTTCCTCAGCGCCAGGCTCCTTGTTGATATCTGGGTGATATTTTTTCGAAAGCTTACGATAAGCCTTTTTGATCTCGTCTGCCGAAGCGTTTTTTGACACCCCCAGACAATCATAAAATTCAGTATTGTTCATACAAGATACTAAGAGCGAACAGAAAGCGACTGAAATTTAGGAAACCGACAAGAAATCCTGATTTCTTAGGAGGTTTATCTAATTTCCAAGCTTTCCGCTCGAGTTCAATTACGAACACCCTTATTCCTTTCTGTTAATATTACGGAACGAAACCACGATTTAGGTCGGGTTCAATTCCTTTCTAACTTAGTGTAAGAAAGAACCGGAAATTTGCATTCCAATTTCTTTCTTACCGAAAAACAGAGGCTGGGTTGCAACCTCTGGATTTCTTATAATAAATTCGGCTTTTCCCTGAGCACATTGATAATATCTCGAGCATTAGTTATATTTTCTGAATAGTTTCCGCTCGCACCATCATCATCTTGGTAACTAGAATTTCGTGTCAACGAATAATCACTTTCAATTATATACTCTGTAACTGAATTCCTTGTATATTTACCATCTGAGCTCCAACTATCAAAACTATCTTCTTCAATATATCTATTGCCTACCGAATCAATGAAACGCATTAACAAATCTACATCACTATCATTCAAATGACAACTCGCGATATCAACATATTGCGAAAGATATTCTCTTTCTTCTTTAGTAGCCATATCATTCTCCTTTAAGAATAACTATCTAATAATCAGGGACAATTAAATTAAATATAGAACTTGAAAAATCTATCTACTTTTCCGTAAACTCTCCGTCTACGACGTCATCGCCTGCGTTTCCTGTTGCTTGTGCGCCTTCTGCTCCTGCTTGAGCTTGTTGCGCTGCAGCTGCTTGTTCGTAGAGTTTCACAGCAAGTCCTTGAGCTTTTTCGTTCAATGCTTCAAGTTTTGCTTTCATTTCATCCAAGTTGTTGTCTTCTTGCGCTTTCTTAAGGTCATCAAGGGCAGCTTGGGCAGCGTCACGTTCTGCATCAAAACCTTTGCCTTCAGTTTCCTTGATGGTCTTTTCAGTCGCAAAGATAGCTTGGTCTACTTCGTTACGAAGATCTACTTCTTCCTTACGTTTCTTATCTGCTTCAGCATTTGCTTCTGCATCTTTCATCATGCGGTCGATTTCTTCGTCTGTCAAACCTGAGTTAGATTGGATAACAATTGTTTGTTCTTTTTGAGTTCCAAGATCTTTAGCCTTAACAGACACGATACCGTTCTTATCGATATCAAATGTTACTTCGATTTGTGGAATACCACGAGGTGCAGCTGGGATATCTGTCAATTGGAAACGTCCAAGAGTCTTGTTATCTGCTGCCATTGGGCGTTCACCTTGAAGAACATGGATATCAACGGCTGGTTGGTTGTCTGCTGCAGTTGAGAAGACTTGTGACTTAGATGTTGGAATAGTAGTGTTGCGATCGATAAGTTTTGTAAATACTCCACCCATTGTTTCGATACCAAGTGACAATGGCGTTACGTCAAGAAGGACAACGTCTTTCACATCACCAGTAATGACACCACCTTGGATGGCAGCACCCATGGCAACAACTTCGTCAGGGTTTACTGATTTGTTTGGTTCTTTACCAGTTTCAGCTTTTACAGCTTCTACAACGGCTGGAATACGAGTTGAACCACCAACTAGGATAACTTCGTCAATATCTGACAAGCTCAAACCTGCATCTGAAAGGGCTTGACGAACTGGAACTTTTGTACGTTCTACAAGGTCACGAGTCAAATCGTCAAATTTTGCACGAGTCAAGGTCATTTCTAAGTGAAGAGGTCCAGATTCACCAGCAGTGATGAATGGCAAGCTGATTTGAGTTGAAGTTACACCAGAAAGATCTTTCTTAGCTTTTTCAGCCGCATCTTTCAAACGTTGAAGAGCCATCTTGTCAGTAGACAAGTCAATACCATTTTCTTTCTTGAATTCTGCAATCATGTGATTGATGATTTTTTGGTCAAAGTCGTCACCACCGAGTTTGTTATCCCCTGCAGTCGCCAATACATCGAAGACACCGTCACCCAATTCAAGGATAGATACGTCGAATGTACCACCACCAAGGTCAAATACCAAGATTTTTTCTTCTTTGTCAGTCTTGTCCAAACCATAAGCAAGAGCTGCTGCAGTTGGTTCGTTGACAATACGTTCTACTTCAAGACCAGCGATTTTACCAGCGTCTTTTGTAGCTTGACGTTGTGCATCGTTGAAGTAAGCAGGTACTGTGATAACAGCTTTAGTTACTTTTTCACCAAGGTAATCTTCAGCGTAACCTTTCAAGTATTGAAGGATCATAGCTGAGATTTCTTGTGGAGTATATTCTTTTCCGTTAGCAGAAACTTTTTCTGAAGTTCCCATCTTAGATTTGATAGAGATGACTGTATCTGGGTTTGTAACTGCTTGACGTTTTGCGGCATCACCAACGATGATTTCTCCGTTTTTGAATGATACTACAGATGGAGTTGTACGGTTTCCTTCTGGGTTTGCGATGATTTTGCTTTCAGTTCCTTCAAGAACTGCAACTGCTGAGTTTGTTGTACCTAAGTCAATACCGATAATTTTAGACATGTGTTTTCTCCTTAAATTTTATATTCTTTCTTTTTGATACTCTTCTTAGGTGGCGGCGCCGTCAGAGCTTGACTCGTCAATCTCTTTGACTAAACTTTGAGCCTAAGGTCTCAAAGTTTGCGCAAATAGCGCCACGGCGAAGAGTATCGTCTTTTGTTCGCTTCGCTCACTATTGCAAAGCTGAACTACTTTTTTATCTTTCTTCATAGTTTAGTGTCGTTTCGGACAAGTTTTTAAGTTCTCTAGCCTAGTTATATACTACTACCATAGCCGGTCTTAGGATGCGGTCATGGAGTTTGTAGCCTTTTTGGAAGACTTGAGCGATGGTGTCTGCTGGGTGTTCATCGTCTGCTGGGAGAGTTTGGATGGCCATATGGTAGTTATGGTCAAATTCACCGTCAGCTGCGATTTCTTCGATTCCTTCTTCTTTCAAAGCGTGAATCAAGCTCTCTTGCACCATCTCCAATCCTTTTTTGACGTCGTCTGTCAAACCTTCAACTGCTAGTGCACGTTCTAAGTTGTCAAGCGACGGTAAAATTGCTTTTGCCAGATCTTGGCTACGATAACGTTGCAAGTTTTGACGTTCTTCATTGGCACGGCGTTGAATATTTTGCATTTCTGCATGAGCGCGAAGGTATTTGTTTTCGAACTCATCCGCACGTTCATTTGCCAAGTCCAACTCAGACTTCTCAGGAGTTGTTTCTTCAGTTGTTTCCACAACTTCCTCTTCTTTCATTTCTTCGTTTTTTTTATCTCGGGCCATGTTCGCCTCCTTTAATGATTTCAAAATTAATTTACTTCATAATGATTACTGCTGAGGTAGCGATAAAAATCTGTCAACTTCATGGTCAATACGCGGTTGACTACATTGACTTGGTTGACCAATTGCTGGTAATCCAGATTAACCGGACCGATAATCGCTAGAATTCCAAAACCTCGATAAGGAATGAGGAACTTACTGCTAATCACCGCCAAATCAGCTAGACAGGATTCCTGACTATCTGCAATACGGACATTTTGCATCTGATCTTCATGAAGACCCTCACGAATCTCCAAAGCCACCTTTTGCGGTTGGTCAAAGAACTGATAGGCTGCTAGATTGGCAAAATTCAAGAGATTGACCTTGCCCGACACTACAATGTTTTCGTTGAACATTTCTTTAAAAATGTGTTCAAAGAGATCCATGACATTGTCCGTGGTTGTAAAGTAACGCTGGATAATCTGCGGAATCTCCGTCCGAATCTTGTAATGAATATCTAGAACGGTATGACCGAGGAAACGTTCCTGAATGATTGCCTTCAGTTTCAGCAAATCTTCCTGCAAGAAGTTCCTTGGAATCAGAAATTGACTGGTAACCGTTCGGGACTCGTCTAGGGTAAATACTGCCAAGGCTGTATGTTGCCCCAAGACAACAATATCAAAGGCTGTCAACCGTTGCCTGCTCGGCTCAACATCCAGTGCTACTACCGTACAGCCGCTCAGGTCTGTCAGTAGATTAGCAGCCTCTTGCAGAATATCCTCCAATTTGAAGAATTCCTGATCAAAGGCTTTGACAATCTCATATACCTCATTTTCAGCCAGTCGGTCAAAATCCAGTGAGTGTTTCACATAGTACTGAAAACCAGCAACACTTGGCATGCGACCGCTTGAAGTATGCGCTTTTTCAAGCAATCCTTGTTTTTCTAGAGCTGCCATGTCATTACGAATGGTAGCACTACTAGAATTAATAGACTCTTGTAGCGCCTTGGATCCGACAGGTTCGTGCGTTTTGGTAAAGATGTCAATAATCAGATTTAAAATATCCTGCTGACGCTCTGTAACCATCTCATCACTCCTCTCTGTCCGATCGATTAGCACTCTATGTACCCAAGTGCTAACTCATGATTCTATTATACATCCTTAGAAGAGAATGTCAAGACAAAAACTCAAAAAATTAGCACTCTTTTACCAAGAGTGCTAAAAATCAGTCTGAAGACCTAGAATCTTACTTCTTATCTACTTGGTATTTCCTTTTAAGTCTGAAAAAACCATAGATTAGATAAGAAATCAAGCAAGCGTATAAAAAGAAAATAATAAAGAAAGACTGAGACAAATTTTCTCGATACAAACTCATGCAAACAACAAGACCACCTGAAAAAGTGGCTATACAGGAACGAAGTCTAGACCGCATAACTTCCCATCTAAGACCATTAAGCATATAGACTTGATCCTCTGAAAGTATATCAGAAGTTGGTTTACGAAGAATTAAACAAAAACCTGTTTCTATCAATTCCCAACCGCTATTTCTAAAATCTTGGAGTTCATGCTTATACTTTTTAAGAAATCTAGAATCATAGATATGATAGATGACATCATCTGGTTGGCATTGTTCAAAATAGAAAAAGCCCAAACGATTAGTTCTATATCTCCAACCTTTCAAGTGCATCTCATGTAAATATTCTTCTTCCTTGTCCAAATCAACAATGGTGAAAATCCTAAATTGTATCTTGCTATTCATTGTCTTACCTCCAAATTAGAAAACAGGCATTGTTTCATTTATCAGATAATTCTTTCCACTTTTGACTCAATTTCCCAAAAATATAAGAAATCTGAATCGCAAAAACTATCAATAAAATCCAATCTATTATGAAAATCAAAAATACTTCCCATCTGAAAGAACTAGCTCCACTGACAAACTTTGAGAAAACCGGTAGTAGAGCTAAAAATAGAATCAAAATAGGAAGCATCCGCATTATTAAAATCCGTTTGATCATAGCTAACTTCCCTGTAGCGTCATTATAGATTTCAAACTCAGTATCCGATTCAATTTCAGAATGTGCTTTTCTAAAATAGGAAAAACTATTAAAGTCTGTAATATGCTCCCAGCCACAGTCTTTAAATAGTTGTAAATAGGAGGCTCTCTCTGATTTTTTCATGGGATAAAAGTCCAACTGATAAGACACCTGCTCCGGTTGGCACTTTTCAAAAGTATACTTAACCGCAACTACTAAGTTAGAGTAGCTTACTTCCTTAAGTTTCCAGCCCTTAGCATGCATTTCCCCAAGGTATAAAGCCTCTCTATCATAATCTGCAATTGTAGATATCCGATATACAACCTTCTTTTCCATCATACTTCCTCCCGACTATTTCTATAGAGCCGTTCAATACGTTTCAATTCAATATCTAAGACTTTTCGTCCCAAGTCTGTGATCTGATAGATTTTACGTTTTTCCTCTTCCTGGATAAAGGAAATCAAGCCATCCTTTTCCATCTTTGACAAGGTTCCATACATAGTTCCAGGACTAATCAAAACTTGCGAATCAGTCATCTCCTTGACCTTTTGTGTGATACCATATCCATGGTTCTCCTTCTGTAAACAAAACAAGATATAAAAACCTGTTTCAGTCATGGGAAGGTAAACACGCCTGATCTTATCTGTTAATTCCATTTAATCACACCTCCTATTCAGTTCGATATATCGCACCTCGTTATATAAACTATATCACATCTCGATATAAAATGCAAGAAAAAAGACCACCCTCAGGCAATCTTTCTTCTATATTAGTAAAGATCTAAATAATTATCAACTTCCCATTGTGAAACAAAGGTCGCATAGCTAGCCCACTCGATACGTTTGGCTTCAAGGAAACTAGTGTAGATGTGTTCACCTAGGGCTGCCTTGACCACTTCATCCTCAGTCAAAGCTTTCAAGGCGTTATGAAGAGTTGATGGAAGGTCGGTGATTCCAGCTTCCTTACGCTCTTCTGCTGTCATGATGTAGATATTTTCTTCGATAGGAGCTGGTGCTTCGATTTTGTTTTCAATACCATGCAAACCAACTTCCAAAAGAACAGCCATAGCGATGTATGGGTTTGCCATTGGGTCCACTGAACGCAACTCAAGACGAGTTCCCATACCACGTGAAGCCGGCACGCGCACAAGTGGCGAACGGTTACGACCAGCCCAAGCAATGTAAACAGGTGCTTCATAACCTGGAACCAAACGTTTGTATGAGTTAACTGTTGGGTTCATGATAGCAGTATAGTTGTAAGCATGCTTAATCAAGCCACCAAGGAAATGGTAGGCCGTTTCAGACAACTGCATTCCTTTTGGATCATTTGGATCAAAGAAGGCATTATTTCCTTCTGCATCAAACAAGGACATATTACAGTGCATACCTGATCCAGCAATACCAAATTTTGGTTTCGCCATAAAGGTTGCGTAAAGACCGTGTTTACGAGCAATGGTTTTAACAACAAGTTTAAAGATTTGAATCTTATCACAGGCACGGAGGACTTCATCATACTTGAAGTCAATCTCGTGTTGTCCAACCGCAACCTCGTGGTGACTCGCTTCTACTTCAAATCCCATTTTAGTCAAGACATTCACGATTTCGCGACGCGTATTGTCCGCGAGGTCAGTAGGCGCCAAATCAAAGTAGCCACCCTTGTCATTTACTTCAAGTGTTGGATCCCCATTTTCATCCAACTTAAAGAGGAAGAATTCTGGTTCTGGACCAAGGTTGAAGGATTTGAATCCTACTTCTTCCATATGACGAAGTGCACGCTTCAGATTACCACGTGGGTCACCTGCAAAGGGTTCGCCTTCTGTTGTATAGACATCACAGATCAAACCTGCAACACTTCCATTTTCATCTCCCCATGGGAAGACTGTCCATGTATCCAAGTCTGGGTACAAGTACATATCTGACTCATTGATACGTACAAAACCTTCAATAGAAGAGCCATCAAACATGGCTTTGTTTGACAAGACCTTATCTAACTGTTCATCTGTAGCAGGAATTTCGACGTTTTTCATGGTTCCCAGAATATCTGAAAACATGAGACGGATAAAGGTAACATTTTTTTCCTTGACTTCACGACGAATATCTGCAGCTGTGATTGGCATGGGTTTTCTCCTTAATATATGACTACTTGCGATTGCCTAACCGCGACCAAAGGGTGACCGTACTGAAGCAAAGCGCCCCTGCTGGAGGAGTTCATTGTGGAGTGCGCGACGCACTTCCGTCTGACTCACGGCTTTCTTGGACTTCGCCTCGCGTTCAGCATATTTTTTCTTAATCGCAGCAATATTATGACCTTCAGAGATATAATCTTTGATTTCAAGTAGACGATCCATGTCATTCAAAGAATACATGCGACGGTTCCCTTCGTTTCGATCAGGCTTTATCAACTCTTGATCTTCATAATAACGAATCTGACGCGCCGAGAGATCGGTCAATTTCATAACACTGCCGATAGGAAAAACAGCCATATTTCGGCGAAATTCTCTTTCCTTCATTTACAATTTCCTTCTTCCTGTCTATTATAGTCTAAAAAAAGACATACGTCAACGAATAATGTCACAAAATGTGACATTATTTTCTTTTTTTCTCCCAAAAGAGTTTCAGTTGCTCAATATCATAATTTACAAGGATTGCGACAAAAACTCCCATAAATGTTTCAAATACGCGCGCAAACACGTACAAAAATGTTTCTCCGCTTGGTATTGATAGGGTAATAATCAACATAGCCGCTACACCACCGATAACTCCTGCCTTGTTGTTCATGGCAACATTTGTCATAATGGTTAACATGGTGCAAATTGGAACAACTAGTAAGGTTACCCAAAAGGCTCCATGAAATAAAGTGTTTAAGAGGAAAAAGACAAGGGCGTAAAAACCGCCAATGCTATTTCCTAAGATACGCGAAGTTCCAAAATGGACGCTCTTATCAAAGCTCTCTCGTAAACTAAAGACCGCTGTCAATGCTCCGATTTGAAGCCCCTTCCAGCCAAAAAAACCAAAAATCAAGAGAACTATAAATACGGCAATCCCCGTTTTGAAAGTTCGCATACCAAGCTTGAACTGTGACTTATCAAATTTATATTTTTTAAAATAACTCATAATCTCAACTTTCTACTACCATTTTAACATAAATTAGTTGATTTTATGAGTGAAAATCAATAGGAAGCGTTTTTAATTTCGGGCTATAAAAAAGAGGAAACAGAGTTCCTCTTTTCTATGATTTAATCTAAGAAAGCTTATTTTTCTGTAAGTGCTGCCAATCCTGGAAGAACTTTACCTTCAAGAAGCTCCATTGAAGCTCCACCACCAGTAGAGATCCATGAGAACTTGTCTGCACGGCCAAGGTTGATGGCTGCAGCAGCTGAGTCACCACCACCGATGATTGATTTCACACCTGGTTGTTTCACGATAGCATCCATGACACCGATTGTACCAGCTTGGAAGTCAGGGTTTTCAAACACACCCATAGGTCCGTTCCATACAACTGTTTTCGCACCAGTCAAAGCTTCGTCAAATTTAGCGATAGATTTTGGACCGATATCCAAACCAAGGAAACCTGGGTCTACTGCTTCACCTTCAGTGTCTTTCACTTCAGTATAGTCAGCAAATGCGTTTGCTTCTTTTGAGTCAACTGGCAAGATCAATTTGCCGTTTGCTTTTTCAAGAAGAGCTTTTGCAACATCCAATTTGTCTTCTTCTACAAGTGAGTTACCGATTTCGATACCTTGAGCTTTGTAGAATGTGTAAGTCATCCCACCACCGATAAGCACTTTATCAGCTTTTTCAAGCAAGTTTTCGATAACACCGATCTTGTCTGAAACTTTTGAACCACCAAGAATCGCTACGAATGGACGTTCTGGAGCTTCAACTGCTTCTTGGATGTAGGCAATTTCATTTTCAAGAAGGAATCCAGCAACAGCTTTTTCAACGTTTGCTGAGATACCAACGTTAGATGCGTGTGCACGGTGAGCTGTACCGAATGCATCGTTTACGAAGATACCATCTCCAAGTGATGCCCAGTATTTACCAAGTTCAGGATCGTTTTTAGATTCTTTCTTGCCGTCAACATCTTCGAAACGAGTGTTTTCAACCAAGAGAACTTGTCCATCTTCAAGAGCGTTAACAGCGGCTTCCAATTCAGCACCACGTGTAACACCTGGGATAAATTTAACTTCTTGTCCCAATTTAGCAGCCAAGTCAGCAGCTACAGGAGCAAGTGATTTACCTTCTTTGTCTGCTTCTTCTTTTACACGTCCAAGGTGAGAGAAGAGGATTGCACGTCCACCTTGTTCAAGGATGTACTTGATAGTTGGAAGAGCTGCAGTGATACGGTTGTCATTGGTAATCACGCCATCTTTAACAGGTACGTTGAAGTCAACACGAACGAGAACTTTTTTCCCTTTCAAGTCAACGTCTTTAACAGTCAATTTTGCCATTAGATATGACTCCTTCTTTTTTTATACGTGTTAATTATATCACAAAATCCGCAAAAGAGATAGAAAAACCCTAAACTTTTCTTGTTCATTCTTGCAACTAAAACTAATATTTTTTATAATATAAGCTAGAAAAACCTTGCAAAACAACTCATTTACTCATCCTTTCACTGATTTTTACTAGTTAAAACAAGGCCTGACTAATCTACAGTCAAACCTTGTTTTTTATTTTTATGAGAAAATCCAAGATTCGTAAATCTGATTAGTCTTCTCTCTTCTTTCTAGAGAGCAAGCCGTAGCCACTCATTACTCCGAGGAGTCCCAGCGCTACTAGACTAGCATCTCTTGTCGCTCCCATATTTGGCAGCTCTTTACTTACTTCTTCAACTTTTGCTGGTGCTGCTGAAAGAGCTTGATCCCTTGTTTGTGAGACTTGATCCTCTTTCGTTCCTACTTCAACAATTTCTGGAAGGGCTTCCTTGAGAACTTCAGTTGAAAGAAGAGTGCGTTTGCCTTGGGCATCCACCTCTACAAAGTGACGAACTTGGCCTTCCACACCTGCTTGAACTAGCTGACGTTGACCTTTCAGAAGGCTTGCATTTGGTCGTTCTTGACGTTCGAAGGCCATTGTAGCCTCTTCAACTTCCAGTTTCGGAGTTGCTAGAACTAAATCTTTCACACCTTCAGCTGGTTGGTTGCTTGACAGAACTTTTGTTCCTACTTCTGTGATTTCTGGGATAGCTTCCTTGAGAACTTCAGTTGAACGAAGGGTGCGTTTGCCTTGGACATCTACTTCTACTAGACGACGAATTTGGCCTTCCGCTCCTGCTTGAACTAGCTGGCGTTGTCCTTTGAGAAGCTCGGCGTTTGGTCGCTCCTGACGTTCAAAGGCTGTTGTTTCAGTTTCAACAACTAGTTCAGGGAGGGCTTCAACTGTTGGAGCCACTTCATTTGGATCCATGCTTCCAACATGATGGCTTTCTTCTGCAGGTGCTAGTTTCTTATTCAACTTTTCTTTCATGTCCGCAAAAGCTTGTGGAGTTGGTGTTTGTGAAGACAACAAAGCTTCAGCTTGGGCAATCAACTCAGCTTTAGGATCTTTTTCACGGACAGATTCGAGCAAGCCTTCCAATTCTTCTCTAGCAGTTTGATAACGTTGACTTCCATCCAAGTCCGCTCCAGCTTGTTTCAATTCATTCAAGGCTTTGTTGACTTCTTCTTGACTGGCATCATGGTTTTCTGCAACAGCTTTCGCTGCATTAAGTTTCTCTACTAGTACAGCTTGTTTGTTCTCACTTGAGAAGGTATAGGCAAGGGTTGACTGGCGACCTTGGGCAGCAGTGATTTCTTGTTTGAGGTACTCATCGTTGACAGCTGCTTTTGGAGAAACCAAGACATCGAACTCAGCAGTGTGTCCCTTGTAATGCAGGGTCAAGGTTTGTCGTCCAGTCTTCTGAGCATCATAGCCCGTGATTTCAACACCTTGATCCGTAAAGGCATGACTTTCTTCCGTCTCATCATCATAGAGGACACCGAAGCGACCTTCAGAGAGATCCAGTTGATCCCCTACTAGATAGTCTGTTTTTGGTTTCTTCGTAATGTACAAACCTGCTACTTCTTTTGGTTTTCCTTCATCCTGTCCTGTCACTTGGACTTTCAAGTCTCCAGTAACTGGAAGTCCAAGGTAGCTGACTGCGAGCTTTTGTTCCCCTTTTTGATGAGCGTTGTAGCCAGATACTGTCACACCTGAGTGAGTAAGGTTAATCAGCTCATCGGCTTGTCCCCCTTCATATTGAACACGGAGGGTTCCGCCTCTGAGGTCCAGTTTTTCTCCCTCTTTATAAACTGTCTTCTTAGGTCCTTTTTCAAGGCTAACTGTAGCAATTTTTCTTTCATCCTGCAGAATCGCTACTGCCAAGGTGTTACTGATTTCTTTACCAGGTAGTTGGGTACGATAGTAGAGGAGATTTGGTTGCTTGTCAAAGGCCAATGGTGCAGTTGCCAGGTCGCCACCAGTTTCAGTCTTCAAGGTTGCAATTGGTGTTTGTGAGTCTGCCTTGTCGTAAACGGTGATGGTTGCGCCTACCGGAACATCAGAGAAGCCTAGTTGAACTTGGTGGTTTCCAAGTGAACGGGCAGCTACCTTAGCCATTGGAATATTTTGGCTTTCTGTATCCAAGGTTTCGTACATCTTCCAATTGTAGATACGAATGGCTTTCCAAGGTGTTCCGTTATCTGAAGTGATAACTTTTAGGCGCCAATCTTGGGCAGTGATTGGTTTGTCAAGAGTGATATCTGTAACGTGCGCTTTGTTGCCACGGACTTCCTTAGCTAGTTTCCACTCGCCATCTGTATCCTTGTAGTAAAGATCAAAGTCCTTGGTGTTCATCAAACCGTCGTTTACGGATTCTCCACCAGCTCCCGCATGATTCATGACCCATCTAACAACGGTACGTGGCTTGGTCAAGCGAATATCCACACTACCGCTCAATTGTCCTGAAGACCACTTGTCTGACAGACTTGTAATCGTACCGTTCAACATACCTTCAATACCTTCTCCACCTTCAGTATTTGGGAAAGTGCTACCAATAACCGTTGCACCTGGAACGATATTTTCAGCTAAAGGTCTTGGAAGAGTCGTATCCTGAACTGTCATCCCCCAGTTAAAGGATGCCGTCGCAGCTTCGGAACGAAGGCCATTTTTACCAACTGCAACGACTTTCAGTTCCTGAGTCGTACCAGTCGCATTAGCAGAACGGCTAACTTTTGGCAAGTAGATGGTTGAAGCAGATGATCCTGTCAACAAACGCCAGTTATCTCCATCTTTTTCGTAGACTTCATAGAAATCTGCATCTTGGTTACCCGCAAACTGGACCACTGCTTCAGCTTCTTGGGCATTTTTAAGAGATTGTTTCACCACAGATAGCCCCGTCGGTGCCTGTGGTGCTTGGTGATTGTCCGTGATAGTTAATTGTCCTAGGTTGAACTGATAATCTTTTACAGCACCTTCATGTTCGAAGAAGAGTTTGACTGCATAGATGGTTTTACCTGCTAGTGAGCTAAGGTCAAATTCTTCATTCTTCCAGTCATCAGAGAGAGTCAGTTCTTTCCATGCAGCTGCATCCTCAAATTTGTAGTCTGGAGTCGTAGAGAAGGCCATATAAACTTTAGAGCCTTTTCCTCCCTTGTGGGCAACACGAAGTTTGGTTTTCTCTGTTACTTCTAGTTTGGTAGAATACAAATTCACATCCTGGTCCGTCTTACCAGCTACATCGCCTGAGAATTTAAGGGAGTTTCCTCCATTATAGGCATCTGTAAAGTCATATTCTGCACGAAGTTTTTCCCCTGTTGAAGTCTGCCACCAGCGCCATGTTGGCAAGACACCAGAAACAGAACGGTAGTTCCACTCAGAATCCTTAGAAACTTTGCCGTCTACAAACCATTTTCTACCATGACCTGTATTAAAGGAGGTCGTGAAGGTTCGACCTACTGCTGGTGTACGGTCAGCAACTAAATTGGCAATTCCATACCACTCTTTATCTGCTGGTTTTTGAGCCGTTGGATCTCCTTGGTAACCTGTAAAGAAGATGTCTTCGTTCTTGTGGTAGTCTTCGCCTGTTTTTCCTAGACTGGTAATCGTATCTGGTGCAAAAAGTCCAAGTGACAAACGCAACTTGCCTTTTTCATCTAAGAGGGCATCCCATTTGACTTTGGTCTTATAAGAACCACCTTGTTGCAATTCCAAGCCTGCAAAGACATCATATTGACTACGCTCTAGCCATTTGGCCATCTCTACGGAGTGGTCATTCTTTTCCTTGTTCCAGTTGAAATTGGCAAAGAATTGATCTGCAGGGACTTTGTCACCTTCTTTTTGCATGAACTGGTAGTTGTAATCACCTAGACCATCTTCGTGGTAACGACCGTATTTGTAGGTCATGGCATCGTACCAAGCATACTTGATCGGGTGGTTGACTTTGGCTGCGTATTCTTTTGTATAGAGCATGAATTGGCGCATTTTTTCACCAAGAGGTGCTACCAATTCCCCCGTTGTTTCCTGATTGATGAAATAGCCATCAAAGCCATAGTACTTAGCGAGATCAACGAGTTTGCGTGCAATTGGGAATGTGCCATCCTCATCTTGTTTCAAGGCAGCGGCAAATTTCTCTTGGTCAGCAATACTGTTTGACCAGTTGAAAAAGAGTGTTCCATAAACGGGAACTCCGTTGCGGTGACCGGCATCAATGACATCTGGAGTTGGAACTAGACCTTCCCAGAAGACCATTGAATCCAAGTATTGCCAGTAGTCAAAAGCATAGGCCTTGAATTCTTCTCCACCAACAGAAGCGTGGTCTTTGGCCTTTGAGTTGGTGTTTGCTAGCGCCTGAACCTTGGCTCTTCTGCTTGCTTTTTCGTTAACCAACTGGCCTCTATGGCGCTTGGCGAGTTCAACTGATGAACGGTTAATGGGATCATCCTCACGCGCACCCGGTTCCCATTTCAACAAATCCTCCCAGGTATCAAATTTGATTTCTTTTGGTCGGAGACTCTTTTCTTCATTTTTAGGAACGTCTGCTAGAGTCGGTTTGTCGGCTTTCTTCTCAGCTACTTGAGGAGTTTCCTCTGGTTTAACTTCTTCTTTTTCAGTTGGTTGAGCAGGTTTTTCAGTTTTATCTGTCGGAGTTGGCTTTGCTTCTTCTTTTTCATTAACCAGATCCGTTATTGCTGGAGTGTTTTCTGAAATTGGTTGCTCAGCTACTTTGTTCTCTGTTTCCTCTAATTGTTTTTCAAGGGCTGCAGTATCTGGATTAGCTGTTTCACTAGCTCTTGTAGCTTGGGCGCTCGTATTTGCAGCTGTTTCAGGGACTGCGACTTGTTCGGCAAGAGCTGGGCTCGCAAATAGAACTGAACCAATCATCAAGGAACAAGCTCCGATTGACAGCTTACGAATACTGTAACGGCAACGTTTTTCAAAAAATAGATCTTTCATCTTATCCTCCTAATAAAATATAAAGTAAGCGCTTTACTTTTTGATAAAAAGTAACTGTTCTCAGTGCACACCACCAGAACAGGATCATCTTCATTTTATCCTATATGAAAGCGATGTCAATCTATTTAACATAAAAACTATAACTAGGATAATAATCAGTAAAATTTGGACACAATCCTATAAATCATTTCTCTTATAGGTAATCTATCTCTCATTTTAAACGAAAGTTCTTGTTTCTTATGAAAATTTCAGCTAAACACTTGTGAGATTTACTTTTATCCTTTAAAATAGAATAGGAGAAATTCCGTTATTATTTTCCGGAGGAAAAAGAAATGTCCATTAATTGGCAGGAAATTTTATTTCACTTTTTAGGAGGTCTAGGACTGTTTTTATACAGTATCAAGACCATGGGAGACGGTTTGCAACAAGCTGCTGGAGATCGCCTTCGTTTTTACATTGACAAGTACACTAGCAATCCCTTTTTAGGCGTTCTAGTCGGAATCGTCGTGACTGCCCTGATTCAGTCAAGTACGGGGGTTACAGTTATCACGGTCGGACTGGTCAGCGCTAGTCTTCTCACTCTTAGACAGGCTATCGGAATTATCATGGGAGCCAACATCGGAACCACTGTTACTTCCTTTATCATCGGTTTCAAACTAGGCGAGTATGCTTTACCCTTGATTTTCCTTGGAACTATGTTCCTCTTCTTCACAAAAAACAGAACAGCAAACAATATCGGGCGCATCCTGTTTGGTGTAGGGGGAATCTTCTACGCTCTCAACCTCATCAGTGCCGGTATGAGCCCGCTTAAAGATTTACCACAATTCAAGGAGTATATGGTAACCTTGGGTCAAAATCCTATTTTAGGAGTGGTAGCTGGTGCAGTGATTACCGTCCTCATTCAGGCCTCTTCGGCTACAATCGGGATTTTGCAAGGTCTCTATGCAGGTGGGTTCCTTGATCTTAAAGGTTCACTACCAGTTCTCTTCGGGGATAATATCGGGACAACCTTAACCGTTATCATTGCGGCAGCTGGAGCCAATGTCTCTGCAAAGCGCGTTGCGGCAACCCACGTTACCTTTAACGTTTTAGGGACTATTCTTTGCTTAATCTTATTAGGCCCCTTTACTGCTATGATCGAGTACTTCCAGGCACTCCTTCACCTCTCACCTGAGATGACCATCGCCTTCTCTCACGGTGCCTTTAACGTAAGTAACACCATTGTACAATTTCCATTCATCGGAGCCTTGGCCTACTTTGTAACCAAGCTCATCCCTGGTGAAGACGAGGTTGTCAAGTACGAGCCCCTCTATCTCGACGAGCAACTTATCCAGCAATCTCCTTCTATCGCTCTAGGAAATGCCAAAAAAGAACTCTTGCACTTAGGAAACTATGCAGCCAAAGCTTTTGACCTTTCTTATACCTATATCATCGGTTTGGATGAAAAGGTAGCTGAAAAAGGGCACAAGACAGAGGAAGCCATCAATACCATCGATGAAAAACTCACTCGTTACCTCATCAGACTCTCAAGCGAATCCTTGAGTCAAAAGGAAAGCGAAGTCTTGACCAACATCCTAGATTCATCTCGTGATTTGGAACGGATTGGGGACCACGCAGAAGGCTTGCTCAACCTAACAGACTACCTTCAACGTAAGAATGTTCAATTTTCTGATGCTGCTTTAGAGGAATTAGCTGAGATTTATCAAGCAACAACTACATTCATCAAGGATGCCCTTGATAGTGTGGAAAACAATGATATTGAAAAAGCTCAGAGTCTGATTGAACGCCATAAAGAAATCAACAATATGGAACGTGTTCTCAGAAAGACCCATATCAAACGCCTTAACAAGGGTGAGTGTTCTACACAAGCTGGAGTCAACTTTATCGACATCATTTCCCACTATACTCGTGTGTCTGACCATGCTATGAACCTAGCTGAAAAGGTTATCGCTGAACAAATCTAATAAACAAAAAGCTATCCTGAATGGGATGGCTTTTTTCGTCTCCTCATCAAGATTTTCTTTTCTGACATATAAAAAAAATGCTTTGATTCACAATGGAATCAAAGCATTTTAAAGAGTTCTCCAAACATGATAGCAGAAACTGCAGTGCCTCTATACTTGGCTTCTTCTCTTTTGATAAAGCGCGCCAAGTTGATCAATTCAGGTGCTGGGTGTTTGGGATTGATGAGCAATTCACGATTGACAAGTCCTGAGAGACGGACTGCTAGTAATTGCTCATTTGTAGTGGGTAGTTTTTTAGCAGTCTCTAGGAGAGCAGCAACTAAATCTTCACTCAAACCCTGACGAGCATGGTTGTAGAGATCTCTTATAAGGCTTTCTAGGTTTGGTTCTGCCATCCCGACCACCTCCCTTATGCTTAATAATGTTTAATCAAATCAACCGTTGAACGGTCCAATTTTTTCACCAAGGCTTGCAAAAAAGCTTGAGCTTCTAGGAAGTCATCCATCGCGTAGAGAGTTTGGTGAGAATGGATATAACGAGCGCAGACACCGATAGTTGTAGATGGGACACCACCATTTTTCAGATGAGCTGCGCCAGCGTCTGTTCCGCCTTTACCACAGTAGTATTGGTACTTGATACCAGCTTCTTCAGCTGTTGTCAAAAGGAAATCCTTCATACCTGGGAGAAGCAAGTGACCTGGATCATAGAAACGAATCAAGGTTCCGTCCCCAATCTTGCCTTGGCCACCGTAGACATCACCTGCTGGTGAGCAGTCAACTGCCAGAAAGACTTCTGGATCAAACTTAGTTGTAGAAGTATGAGCGCCACGAAGTCCAACTTCTTCTTGGACATTGGAACCAAGATAGAGTTCATTTCCCAGTTTTTGACCTGACAAGGCTTCTGCTAGCTCGCTTACCATGAGAACACCGTAGCGGTTGTCCCAAGCTTTTGAGATGATATTTTTTTCATTGGCTGTTAAGATAGCGGAACTATCAGGGACAATGGTGTCACCAGGACGAATGCCAAAACTTTCTGCCTCAGCCTTGTCTGCAAATCCACCATCAAAAATGATATCTGAAATAGCCGGCATGGTTGGCCCACCTGTTCCACGTGTCAAATGTGGAGGGACAGAACCTGAGATCACAGGAATTTCACGACCGTCACGAGTAAAGAGTTTAAAGCGTTGACTGCTGACCACCATAGGATTCCAACCACCGATTTCAACCACACGGAAGGTTCCGTCCGGCTTAATCTCGCTGACCATAAAACCAACTTCATCCATGTGAGAAGCAACCAAAACACGCGGTGCATCGGCAGCTTCTGAATGCTTGATACCGAAAATACCACCCAAGCCATCTGTCACTACTTCATCCACATGCGGTGTCAACTTTTCACGAAGATAAGTCCGGACAGGCGCTTCGTGGCCTGAGATCGCAGCAAGCTCTGTTACTTCTTTGATTTTTGAAAATAATGTTGTCATATCAGTTCCTTCTTTCTGTCCTCCATTTTACCACTTTTTATAGGAGAAGGATAGTGGAAATCTTAATCTTCCAACTTCCTTTCTAGAGTATACAAAAAAGAATCAGGCTGATTCTTTTTGTTTATGATTTCGTTTGAGGGAAAAGTGGTCTGGCACAGGATCTTTGCCTATTTCCGACCAAGGATGACAACGTAAAATCCGAGCCAAGCCCATCAGAACACCCTTAAAGCCATGCTTTTCAATAGCCTGAATCATGTAGTTGGAACAAGTCGGCTCAAAACGACAAGAGGGTGGAAAGGCTGGTGAGATAAAACGTTGGTAAAAGCGTACTGGTGCTGTTAAGATTCGTTTCATTATTTCTTGGTTACAGCCATGGTGTGTAGTTGGCTGATTTCTTTTTTATTAAGGCGACGGGATTCTCCTGGACGAAGACCTGTCAAGTCTAGGTGTCCGAAACGTGTCCGAGACAGTTTATCAACTTGAAGACCGACGGCTTCAAACATCTTTTTAACCTGATGGTTACGCCCTTCATGGATAGTCAACTGTACCACAGAGCGATTTTTAACTGGGTCCACTTTGAGAATTTCATAAACAGCTGGCTTGGTTTTCTTGCCATCAATCTCAAGACCGCGGGTCAAGGGGCGGAGATTGTCCTTATTAGCCACACCTTTAACACGCGCAACATAGACCTTGTCAATCTCATTACGGGGGTGAATCATCTCATCCGTAAAGTCCCCATCATTGGTCAAAATCAAAACCCCTGATGTATCCCAGTCCAAACGTCCAACTGGGTAAATACGCTCCTTCACATTGGGCAAGAGGTCGACAACCGTCTTGCGGCCCTTGTCATCTGTCACACTGGAAATGACACCGCGTGGTTTGTTAAGCAGATAATAGACTTTTTCTTCGTTGTAGATAGGTTGACCTTCAACTTCGACCTTATCTCCAGACTTGATGGTCGTTGCGAGTTCACGCACCACTTGGCCGTTAACCGTCACCAAGCCTTGCTTGATTAGTTCTTCTGCTTTTCTCCTACTGGCCACACCTGCGTGGGCAATATATTTATTGATTCTCATCTTCTTCTATCCTTTCACCAAATAATTGGCTTTCTTGGGCTTGAATCTCAAGCTCATCAATCACTGGTAATTCTTCTAAATGGTTAATCCCCATGTAATCTAGGAAATAATCCGTAGTTACATAGAGATTAGGGCGGCCCAACACTTCTTTTTTCCCATCTTCTCGTATCAAGTCAAAGGCCTGTAACTTTGCCAAAGCCCCACTCGAATTGACCCCACGGATAGCATCAATTTCTATCCGCGTAATCGGCTGCTTGTAGGCAATGATGGACAAGGTCTCAAGGGCCGCCCGAGATAAACTTTGGTTAATGGGCGCCTTGGAATATTCCTTCAAAATCGCTGCAAATTGAGGCTTGGTCACCAATCTGTATGCTCCCGCTGTCTCAATCAGGGACAAGCTCGAATCCTGGTCTTTCTCATACTTTTGGGCTAATTTTTCTAAACTCTGTTGGATGCCTGTCGGTGGAAGTGAGAGGAGTTCAGCCAACTGACGAACCCGAATCCCATCTTCACCTGCTACAAACAAGAGCGCTTCTATTTCTGCTAAAGTACTCATCTTTCCTCTCTATCAAGTCTAGCTTTGTGCCTCTTGACTTTCTTCCTTCTTTTCCATGAGATAGATATCTCCGAAACTCTCCTCTTGCACGAGGATCAATTCCTGAGTTTTGATTAACTCTAGGGTTGCCAAAAAGAGGGTAATGACCTCTTGAACATTCTGGGCTTCCTTGAACAAATCCTGCAAACGCAACTGGTCTCGTCCAGTCAAGGACTCTTTTACAATGACCATCATGTCCTCAATCTTATACTCATCGCGCAGGATGGTCGTGTGATTCTGAGCGAACTCCTCTTTTTTCTTGGCTAGGATATTTGAAAAAGCCAAAAAGAGATCAATGGTCGTCTTGTCATGCACAAGCTCCGCATCCTCGTAAATCAACTCTGTCGGCGCTTTGGAATAGTACTGGGCCCGATCTTGGTGCTTAGCCTCCAAGTGCTCACCCAAGAGCTTGAACTTGCGGTATTCTTCGATTTGAGAGAGAAGGTCCTGCTCCAGGTCATCCTCTAAGTCTGTCACTTCTGCTACCTTTGGCAAGAGCTTGCGACTCTTGATCAGCATCAGCTGACTAGCCATGACCATATACTCGCCCGTCACTTCCAGACGCATGGCCTGCAGAGTTGAGACATAGGCTAGATACTGTTCGATAACTTCTGTAATAGGCACATCGTAGATATCCATCTGGTACTTAGAAACCAAGTGCAAGAGCAGGTCCAGGGGCCCTTCAAAATCTTTTAATTTAATATCCATTATCTATATTTTTCTAAGGTCAGGACTGTTTTTAATCCTAATTTTTTTGCAATTTCGTACAAATCGACCTTGTTTTCTATCTGTCTTAGAATGAACTGTTCCCGTAGGGCTTGGGCTGATAGTTCTGGGAAACCTTTCTCCTTGACAAAGGACTCAAGTTGACGAAAGGCCCACTGACGAGAATAGGTTTTCCCACTCCTTTCAAAGAGATAGGTCTGCCCCATCAAGGGTTCTAGCTCTGGAATCAAGGTCGTGGGTATGGTGACAATCCTCTGTTGGGAAGCCTTGCTAATTCGCAACACTTGAAAATCCAGATTGATATCTGCAAGCTTAAGGGCTAAAATCTCACTAGGCAAGAGCCCTAGCTCCAAGATAAGAAGCGCCAGCAAGCGTCCTTCTGGATAATTACTTTCCTGCCAAAAAGAGTCTAGGTCTAGAATTTCTGGTTTTTCAGTCTTCTTTTCAACTTGTTTGGCTAATTCCAGACGGTAAAAACTGTCCACTTCACCTTTTTGATAGAGAAAGTAGAGAAATTGGTTACAGGCCGAAATTTTCCTTTTCTGGGCGCTGATTTTTAGATTTGCTAGCTGGGCTTGGTAAATCTTAAGACTAGTTTCAGAGATCCGCTCATCCACAATGTCTAAAAATTGCTCCAGATCATATCTATAGGACTGCTTGGAATTGGCAGACAAACCCTGCTTTCCCTCTAAAAAGTCTGAAATCCTATCTCTCATTTGCATCGAATCTCATATTCCTTACTAAAGTCATGCAAGAGGGCATTGACAGCCTTGAGGATGGACTTGCGCGTGATGATTCCTTGGAAAATTCCTTCATCATCTACCACTGGCAAGAAAGGTTCATCCACCAGTTTATGGAGGACCTCTGTGATGTTATAGTCTGGAGCGACAACTGCCACATCTGTCTTGGTCATATTGACGATGTCTGTCGTTGCCATCTGCTCATCCGTCAAACCTTGCTCCATTTGATAAGCCAAAATGTCTCTCAGCCCAATGGTTCCAACAAAGCGTTTGTCAAAGGTCACAACAGGGATACGGGTATAGGTGATTTGACTCAGCACCAAAATTGCATGGTCAGCATTGTGGGTATCAATCAAAGCTGCTAGATTCTCAGCAGGGGTAAGAAAAGTCTCTTCCTGCTCCAATAAAAATGCTTCAAATTCCTTGGCAATCATCGAGCAAACTCCTTGGACAAGCCTGGATAAACCTCATGGTCACGTGTCAAAAAGTCTACTTTAAAATAGCTGTCATCAATCTCCACTCGAGCATAGAGACATTCTCTGATAGTCCCTCTTGGTTGGCTGATGGAGCCGGGATTTAAAAAGAGTGTTTTACCTTCCATCCAAGCATTTGGCACATGCAAGTGACCATAGAGACAGATATCGGCATCTTCTTCCTGAGCCCAGTAGTCCAACTTTTGAAAGTTGAAATTGATATCAAACAAGTGTCCATGCGTCTGGATGATCTTGGTTGGACCAAGTTGAGTTACCAAACGTTCTGGGTAGCCAGCATAAAAGTCCATATTTCCTTTGACGACATGGATGCCTTCCCAGAGCGGAGAGTCTGGACGGAGTTCAGAGTCACCATCGTGAAAAATGGCATCGACTTTCCCCAGATAGCGATCACGAATTTCTTCCACAATCAAGCTATCTCCATGAGAGTCACTCATTACAATGATGGTTTGCTTTGCCATGATGGAAATACCTCCAAAAGTTTCTTAACGGCTAAGGCACGGTGGGATTGGCTATTTTTTTCTTCAAGGGTTAATTCAGCTGCTGACTTACCTGTCTCTCCCACAAGGAAGAGGGGATCATAACCAAAGCCATTTTCACCCTTGGGTTCAAAGTTGATATAACCTGGCCAGTCAGCTTCGACCACCAAGCTTTCCTTGTTTGGACTAGCTACGACTAGGGTTGTATGGAATTGGGCTGAGCGATCCTTGAGTTCAAAGACCATGGCCAATTCGTGCAAGAGTTTGGCGTTGTTTTCACGGTCAGTTGCTCCTACACCAGCGAATCGCGCTGACCAGACTCCTGGCAAACCGCCAAGGACATCGACTTTGAGACCTGAGTCATCTGCTAGCACCATCTTGCCTGTTAATTGGGAAATGGTTTCTGCCTTGAGGCGGGCATTTTCTTCAAAGGTCATACCTGTTTCAGCTACTTCAGGCAAATCTGGATAGTCATTGAGATTTTCCACATCGTAGCCTAACTTGTCAAAGATAGCTCGGAATTCCTTGGTCTTTCCTTCGTTACGAGTCGCAATGAGCAGAGTTTCTCTGACCTTGCTAGTTTCAAAGAAGGTTTCCACTTCAACTCCTTCTTTAGGCAATTCGACATGCAAAAGCTGTCCATTTTCAATCAAGAGCAGGGCACCCTGACGTTGGATGACTTCTAGATTGCGGCCTGCTTCAGCATTTAAAATCTCAACGATAAAGGAGAGCAGACGGAAGTTAGAAGACCAGCGCATCACCGTTATCGTAATCGGAAAGCCATTTTCCTCGTCACGAAAAATCCGCGCTAAATCCATAAAATCAAGCTCGAGAGAATCTTTGATAAGGCTATAGATGCCTCCATAGACATCCCAGACACCGACATACCAGTCCTGGTCATCCTTGTATTCATAAATTTTATTTGTCATAAAGTTACATGCTCCACATGAATCTCTTTTTCCAGCCATTCTGCTCCAATCTGGGCAAAACTTTGGCTATTGGCTGTTGTGTAAAAACGATGTTGAAGAGGTCCCGCATCTCGGCTACGATTGATTTCAAAATAGTTCAGCAAAACCGAGATATCCCGTACACACTCTGCCCCACTATCGATGAGCTGAACCTTTGGTCCCATGACATTTTGGATGATAGGGCGAAGGAGTGGGTAATGGGTACAACCCAAAATCAGGCTATCCACCTTTCCAACCAAGGGACGCAGAGTTTCATAGACCACTTTCTTAGTTACACTGGTTGACAGGGCACCAGACTCCACCAAGGGGGCAAACTTGGGACAGGCCAAACTCTCCACCTGTAAGTCCGGATCCAGATCATGGATTTTTTGACGATAGATGTCTGATTGGACCGTCATGGGGGTTCCAATTACTCCGATTTTCCCACCTTGACTGGACTTGATAGCTGCCGAAGCTCCCGGCAAAATCACACCTAGGACAGGAATATCTAGTTGGGCCTTGATTTCTTCCCAGACGACCGCAGTCGCAGTGTTACAAGCAATGACAATCATTTTGACATCCTTGGTCAAGAGAAAGTTGACCAACTGCCAAGTATATTCACGGATTTGCTCAGCAGGACGGGGACCATAGGGCGCCCGTGCCGAATCTCCAATATAGACGATTTCTTCATGGGGAAGCTGGCGCATGAGCTCACGAACAACGGTTAAGCCACCGACACCCGAATCCAAAAAACCAATTGGTCGATTATCCATATAGTCTTCTTTCTAGTCTTTTTTCTGATTGATAGTTCATCATAATTACTCGTCCTAAATGAACGGATAGACAGCTTGATAGAATGGCAACTGCCTCTCTTTTAATCATAATCAAATATCAATAGAATGCAAGGAAAAAGTCTTATCCTTGAGAACTATTGAACATAGTGAGAAGTCTGGAACTTTCATCCCAGACTTTTCCTATTTATTTTTTCTTTTTATTGTTAGCAAGGGCTGCTTTTTGTTGGCGGATGATTTGGTGGTAAACTTGTTGTACCTTGGCTTCGCTTGGCTTTTGACCATTTGCACTCAAGAGAGCACGAACTGCCTCAGCGTTCAAACGTGGGTTGTCTGCAAATTCTTTTTCGATTTGCTTACGAACCAAGTACATCCCTCCAAGAGCTCCTCCTAGAAAAGCTAACACAATCAAGATAATTGCTAAAAGTAAATCCATTCTTTTTCTCCTGTTTCTTTTTGAATCTTCTATATTATACCACAAAGTGACTTTCCTGACTAGTTTGTTTTACACTTTCAGGAGGGGTTA
>NZ_KQ970236.1:277193-294302 GCF_001579025.1 Streptococcus oralis | reverse complement strand
AAGCTAATTCTAAGTCAGTCTTACAATCAGAATGAACTATAAAATTACGAATAATTCCACCCTTTCCTCTCTTTCTTCTACTTTTTTAAGAAAAAGCAATCTCAAATATGTTTTTCACCAAAAACCTCTTGACAAATGCTAAGCGACCATTAGAATGGGAGGTAAGGAGATAAATAGAAACAAAATAAACGAAACTGCTTCATAAAATGTAAGCGGTTTCGAACAAACAAAGGAGGGTTTTATGAAAAAACACTTTTGGGACAAATCCTGTCGCTATAGCATCCGCAAGCTGACGGTTGGGACTGCTTCTGTTTTACTGGGGGCTGTTTTTCTAGTCAACCATACTGTAGCTGCAGACAGTGTTGAGGTCAAGCAAACTGAACCAACCTCTGTCGAAGCTATCACTAAGCCTGATAGTGAACCCAAAGCTGCTGAAGCTACTGAAACTACAAAACCGTCTCTAGCCGAGAGCCCAGTAGTTTCCGAAAGCAAGCCAGCTAACGAGACTCAGACGACAAATAGTCAAGCTAGTGAAGAAGCCATTGTAGAAGCTAAAGAAAATAAGGAACCTGAAAAAGCAGATCAGCCGGTGACAAAGCAAGAAAACTATCAACTCAACTACGATCAGCCAACAGCTCCCTCCTATGATGGATGGGAAAAACAAGCCCTTCCTGTCGGAAACGGAGAAATGGGAGCCAAGGTTTTCGGACTCATTGGCGAAGAAAGAATCCAGTACAACGAAAAGACCCTCTGGTCAGGAGGACCACAACCCGATAGCACCGACTATAACGGAGGAAACTACAAGAATCGCTACAAGGTCTTAGCAGAGATACGTAAAGCCCTCGAAGCTGGTGATCGCCAAAAAGCCAAACAACTGGCTGAACAAAATCTAGTTGGACCAAACAACGCCCAGTATGGACGTTACCTAGCCTTTGGAGATATCTTTATGGTCTTTAATAACCAGAAGAAAGGACTAGATACTGTAACTGATTATCACCGTAATCTGGATATCACAGAAGCCACTACAACCACTTCTTACACCCAAGATGGGACGACCTTCAAACGCGAAACCTTCTCCAGCTATCCTGATGATGTCACTGTGACCCACTTGACCAAAAAAGGAAACAAGACACTTGACTTTACCCTTTGGAACAGTTTGACGGAAGACTTGCTTGCTAATGGCAACTACTCTTGGGAATATTCCAACTATAAGAATGGTCATGTCACTACAGATGCAAACGGAATCCTTCTAAAGGGAACTGTCAAAGATAACGGCCTCAAATTTGCATCCTATCTAGGAATTAAAACGGATGGAACGGTGACTGTTCAGAATGAGACACTAACCGTTACAGGCGCAAGTTATGCAACCCTCTACCTCAGCGCCAAAACAAACTTTGCTCAAAATCCTAAAACCAACTATCGAAAAGACATTGACCTCGAAAAAACAGTTAAAGGGATTGTAGAAGCTGCTAAGGCCAAAGACTACGAGACACTTAAAAAGGCCCATATCAAGGACTATCAAAGTCTCTTTAACCGCGTTAAACTAAACCTAGGCGGAAACAAGACTGCTCAAACGACAAAAGAGGCCCTTCAAGGCTATAACCCAGAAAAAGGGCAAAAATTGGAAGAACTCTTCTTCCAATACGGCCGATATCTACTCATCAGTTCGTCTCGTGATCGGACAGATGCCCTTCCTGCCAACCTCCAAGGAGTCTGGAATGCCGTAGACAATCCACCTTGGAACGCTGACTACCACCTCAATGTCAATTTGCAAATGAACTATTGGCCAGCCTACATGAGCAACCTTGCTGAAACAGCCAAGCCAATGATCAATTACATTGATGACATGCGCTACTATGGTCGTATTGCTGCCAAGGAATACGCTGGTATCGCATCCAAAGACGGACAAGAAAATGGTTGGCTGGTCCACACCCAGGCGACACCATTTGGCTGGACTACTCCAGGCTGGAATTACTACTGGGGTTGGTCTCCGGCTGCTAATGCTTGGATGATGCAGAACGTCTATGACTACTATAAATTCACCAAGGATGAGACCTATCTCAAAGAAAAGATTTATCCAATGCTCAAGGAAACAGCTAAGTTCTGGAACTCCTTCTTGCACTATGACCAGGCCAGTGACCGTTGGGTGTCTTCTCCATCCTACTCACCAGAACACGGAACCATCACCATCGGAAACACCTTTGACCAATCGCTAGTCTGGCAGCTATTCCACGACTACATGGAAGTTGCCAACCATCTGAAAGTCGACCAAGACTTAGTCACAGAGGTCAAGGCTAAATTTGACAAACTTAAACCACTTCACATCAATAAAGAGGGACGCATCAAGGAATGGTACGAGGAGGACAGTCCACAATTCACCAATGAAGGGATTGAAAACAACCACCGTCACGTTTCCCATCTAGTTGGTCTCTTCCCAGGTACGCTCTTTAGCAAGGACCAGGCTGAATACCTAGAAGCTGCGCGTGCTACCCTCAACCACCGTGGAGATGGTGGTACAGGTTGGTCTAAGGCCAATAAAATCAATCTCTGGGCTCGTCTGCTGGACGGTAACCGTGCCCATCGCTTGCTCGCCGAACAGCTCAAGTATTCAACCCTAGAAAACCTTTGGGATACCCACGCGCCTTTCCAAATCGACGGAAACTTTGGGGCAACCAGTGGGATGGCAGAAATGCTCCTCCAATCACATACTGGCTATATTGCACCATTACCAGCTCTTCCTGATGCTTGGAAGGACGGTCAGGTTTCTGGCTTGGTTGCCCGTGGAAACTTTGAAGTCAGCATGAAGTGGAAAGATAAAAACCTGCAAAGCTTGTCCTTCCTTTCAAATGTCGGTGGAGACCTAATTGTAGACTATCCAAATATCGAAGCCAGCCAAATCAAGGTCAATGGCAAACCAGTCAAGGCAACGATCCTTAAAGATAATCGTATCCAGCTTGCAACACAAAAAGGTGACGTCATTACCTTTGAACATTTCCCTGGCCGTGTGACCAGTCTGACAGCCGTTCGACAAAATGGAGTCACTGCCGAACTCACCTTTAACCAAGTAGAAGGCGCTACCCACTATGTCATCCAAAGACAAGTAAAAGATGAATCTGGCCAAACCTCTGCAACTAGAGAATTTGTAACCAATCAAACCCACTTTATTGACCGATCACTAAATCCTCAACTCGCCTATACTTATACCGTCAAGGCGATGCTGGGCGAAGTTTCCACACAAGTATCTGAAAAGGTCACTGTAGAAACTCCTAGTGAATTGATGGACGATCGAGATAACCGTATCCAGTACGGAGCTGCCTTTGGAAACTGGGCAGACTCAGAATTATTTGGAGGAACTGAGAAATTTGCTGACCTTTCAAAAGGAGACTACACAGACGAAGACCTCACTGCCACCATTCCTTTCACTGGCGTTGGTATCGAAATCTATGGACTGAAATCATCTGAACTAGGTCTTGCCACTGCTAAAATTGATGGCAAAGAGGTCGGCGAACTTGATTTCCATACTGCTGGAGCAACTGAAAAAGGTAGTCTCATCGGTCGCTTCTCAGGATTATCTGACGGACCTCACACATTGACTCTTCGTGTTAAACGTGAGCACAAAGGACGTGGTAGTGAGCGCTCGAAAATTTCCTTAGACTACTTCAAGATCCTAGCAGGAGCAGGAAATACGATTGAAAAAATGGATGATCGTGATTCGCGCATCCAGTATGGTTCCCAGTTTAAGGACTGGTCTGACCCTGAACTCTACGGAGGTACGGAAAAATACGCGGACATCAACAACAGTGACTCTAGTGCAGCTTCAGAAGCTCAGGCAACTATTTCCTTTACAGGGACAGGTATTCGTATTTATGGCTTGAAGAGCCTTGCCCTTGGACGAGCACGTGTTACACTAGATGGCAAAGAAATGCCCAGTCTAGACTTCTACACTTCAGGCGCAACTGAAAAGAGAGCCTTTATTGGCGAATTTACAAACCTTACTGACGGTCCGCACACCCTGACACTACAAGTTGACCCAGATTCGCCAGAAGGTCGCAAGAAAATCTCTCTAGACTCCTTTGATATCATCAAAGCCCCTGCTGTTGGTATAGATAGCCCGAGCATTGCGCCTCTTAAGGAAAATGACAAAACCATTTCCTTAAGCCTACCAGCTGGAGATTGGGAAGCCATCGCAGTGACCTTCCCAGGTGTCAAAGATCCTCTAGTTTTGCGTAAGGTGGATGAAACACATCTAGTTACAAGTGGAGATCAGACTATTCTATCAATCCAAGACAATCAGGTTCAAATCCCAATCCCTGAAGAAACCAATCGCAAATCTGGAAAAGCGATTGAAGCATATGCTATTCAAGGAACTACCACTAGCAGCCCTATCGTAGCCGTCTTTACTAAAAAGGATGAAAAGAAAGTTGATGAGAAGCAACCAACTACAAGCAAGGGAGAGGAACCAGCTCCTACTGTAGAAAAACCTGAGTACACTGGGCCTATCGGTACTGCAGGGCAAGAAGAACCGCCTACAGTTGAAAAGCCTGAATATACTGATCCTTTCCGAACGGCAGGGCAAGAGGAACCGCCTACAGTGACAATTCCTGAATACACTAAACCTATCGGAACAGCAGGGCAAGAAGATGCGCCTACTGTTGAAAAACCTGAGTACACCGAGCCTATCGGAACGGCAGGGCAAGAGGAAGCTCCTACTGTTGAAAAACCTGAGTACACTGACCCTATCGGAACTAGTGGGGATCAGGCTGCTCCAACCCTTAGCCTTCCTGATTATCCAGTTCGAGTCTTAAAAGATAAGAAAACTGGAGTGGAAATCATTGGTGGAATCAGTGACTTAGAAGGAATTTCTCACATCTCTAGCCGACGTGTCCTAGCTCAGGAACTCTTTGGTAAGACCTATGATGCTTACGACCTACAACTGAAAAATCCAACAGATCATAGCTTGCAGCCAAAAGGCTCTGTCTTGGTTCGCTTGCCTATTTCAACTAACGTAGAAAAGGTCTACTATATTACTCCGACCAAGGAGTTGCAAGCCCTTGATTTCACCGTTCGAGACGGAAAGGTAGAATTCATCACTAATCATTTCAGTACCTATGCTGTCGTCTATCAAGTTGCTGGAACAACCCCTAGTACAGATGAAAAACCAAGTGCTTCAGATACAGAAACCTTAGCACACGAGGCTGAACAACTTTCAGCTAGTCCGAGCCTTGCTAAAACTGGAAATCATTCTCCTAAAGAAGAACTTCCAGCAACAGGAGAAGCGTCCAACCCACTCCTATTCTTAGCAGGCCTCAGCCTAGCCCTCACAGCCACTTTTATGTTAAAAGGAAGAAAGGATAACTCCAACTAACCTTTAAGCACACAAAAACAGGATGAAGATCACCTTCATCCTGTTTTATTTTGTCATCAAAAGTTATGTTTACAGCAGGTATAAAAAGGCTAGGGTCAAGAGACTTGCTAGAAGTCCAACTCCCCAAAAGAAGAAGTCAACCTTCCACTCGCTCCAAGGATTGCCCTTGCCTGAGAATCCTCCAAGCTCAAAATGGTGATGGACAGGCGTCATACGGAAAATACGCTTTCCACCACTAAGTTTAAAGTAGGTGACTTGCATCATGACAGAGCTTGTCTCAAAGACATAGATAATCCCAATCAGCAAGAGGGTCCATTCTTGGTGGAGGGCCATAGAGATTGCTGCCAACATCCCCCCTAAAGCCAAACTCCCAACGTCCCCCATGAAGACCTTGGCAGGCTTGTGGTTAAAGACGAAGAAACCTAGCAAACCACCAATCATGGCAAGAATCACAAGAAGGATATCCAGTTGATTTTGCATATAAGCAATCACACCGTAGGCCGATAAGCTAATCACCACTGAAATACTTGCTAAGCCGTCAATCCCGTCCGTCAGATTCACCGCATTTGAAAAGCCAACTAGCCAGAAAAGGGCAAAGAAAATATAGAAAATTCCCAGATGTACTTGGTAGCCAAAGACTGAAAGCATGTCGCCACCACGCTCATAAAAGAGGTAGAAAATCACTCCTCCAAGGAGCTGGAGAGCAAGTTTTTGCTTGGGATTTAAGCCTTCGTTGATTTTACGAAAGACCTTGAGGAAATCATCCAAAAAACCTACCAAACCATACAAAACCAAGATAAACAAAATCATGCCTACATTGTTGGTCAATTGTTGGGTAAAGAGAGCGACAAGGAAGCTCACAACAACTGCAACGATCAGGAAGACAAGACCTCCCATGGTTGGAGTTCCAGCTTTTGCTTGGTGTTGCTTGACATCCTCGTGCATCTGCTGACCCGTAATCTGTGCTTTTCGATAAAATCGGATAAAGGCTGGAATACCTATCAAGGTCAATAGAAAGGCTAGAACTCCAGCACTAATGGAACTAATCATCTTAATCTCCTAAAGTTATTTTCATTTTTTTAATGTCTTTGAGGGCTGTATTGGCACGGACACTTTGTTTCTTGACCGTTTTGCCACTACCTTCCCACTCGACTTCTATATTCAGCCATTTGGCAAATGTTTGCACATTTTCATCTGTCCAGCCGTACATATCAGGCATTTCTTCGACCTTATCTGACAGGATCAAGATCTGCTGATTGGCTTCCAAATTATCTCCTTCAGAAACCGAGAGTTCCTTGATCTTGGTTCCTGTTCCGATAACGATTGGTTGGACAAGGTTGCGACGCAATTCCTCTGCTAGGTCTCCCGGAGTAAAGTCCTTGGTAGCTGGCATGGCATAGCTTGTCGTCTTGCTGACCTGATCTAAGCTCTTGGCAGTTGACTGAAGATTGAGAGATTCTTTCATAGCTGAAGCCCGCTCCAAGATTGGGGTGGCAAATTCTCCCAACTGGATACCTGAATAATGCTCAGGCTGTTGAACCGTTACATACAAGATAAAATCAGGATTTTCAGCAGGATTCATAGTCACAACTGAGAAAATATAATTGGTAGAACCAACCAAGTATCCTCCATTTTTCTCATCAGCGATTTGAGCCGTACCGGATTTAACTGCTACATTTTGTCCAGGAACTGTTATAATTGGCTTTCCTGTGTAGTGATTATACATAGTTCCATATAGAGGGTCCGTCCCAACTAAGATCATGTGATTTCGAGTTGTGCTTGCTGCCTCTTTGGAAACAGGATTTCCTACTATTTCTTTTTGTGACTTACGTACAGACTGATTGTTAGTATCATAAATAGCACTTATAAATTTTGGCTCCAGCATAACTCCATCATTAGCAATAGCTGTAAAGGCACGAAGCATTTGTGTTTGTGTCACTGAAATTCCTTGCCCAAATGAGCTTTGAGCAATACTAACAATATTATCAGCTGGAAGTTGACCAGCGTATTCATCTGTCAAGCCAAAGCGAGTTGGAACCCCAAATTTAAAGCGTTTTAGATAATCCAACCAAGTAGCATCTCCCATTTTTTGTTCAAGTAGACTCATTCCAACATTACTGGAGTGAGCGAAACCTTGTAAGAAAGTCATCATCCCACCAGTAGTCAAACCATCATTAACATCCCAATCTCGAGTCGTCGCATCCGCTATTTTGAATTCACTGCTATTGAAGTATTCTCCACTTGGGAAGGTATTATTATCAATAGAAGAAGCTAACGTCATAACCTTCATGGCTGATCCTGGTTCATAGTTACTTTGATAAAGAATATCACGCCAAACAAAGTCCTTAGTAATTCCTTCTTTAGTATCTGCATTAAAGGTCGGTCGTTGAGTGGTAGCAAGGATTTCACCGGTCTTTGCACTGACCAAGGTCGCGGTCATATACTTACCTTTTAGTTTTTCTTGGAAGGCATCCATTTGACTTTCCATAAAGGACTGCAAAGGACTAGATAGGGTCGTATAGACGTCTTTCCCGTTTACGGTCTGTTGGGTGACTTGTTCTGTACCAGGAACAATATTACCTAGACGGTCTTTTTCGTATGTAATAATACCATCTGTCCCTGCCAATAAACTATTTAAGGAACTCTCGATACCAGATGTCCCAATTAGACTTTTCGTGCCATCTTCATTTTCATGTAACTGTGCTAAACCAATAAAGGATGATGCAAATTTCCCATTTGGATAACTTCTATTTGGACTAGTCGTAAAATTAATACCCTCAACCTTAGCAGTTTCCAAGTCCTTTTTAATGGCCATCATGTTGGCGTAAGTGATTCCATTACCTTTAACACCAAAGGAAACTTGCTTGAGATTTGGTTTAGAAAGTTGTTCCTTGACATAAGACTCCTCCATATCTAGGTATTTATGGAAAATTTCAGCTACCTTATTAAATTGAGAATCCTCTACATAGAGAATTTTGCCTGTTGCTGACTTGTAGGTCTTGTCAATAACGGCATAGATATTATAAGAAGTCGCATCCTCTGCAATAGGCGTTCCATTACGATCGTAGATGGTGCCCCGTTTTGCAGGAATCGTCTTGGTTGTTTGATGGACCTTGTTGGCTTCTTGAACCAAGTCCTTACCAAATTTTTTACCCGTTCCGATAATGACCGCAAAGTTGACCAAAAAGACCGCGAAGAGTATGACAGCCAATAAACTCAGGCTTTTCCCTACTCTTCGACGATTTTCTTCTGTAGATTTACGGTTACGAACGGCATAACGGATGATTTTTTCTTTCCACTGTTTCATTTCTTACTCCGCTGCTCGGATATTTTCGTTATTCAGCTGCAAATCCTTGGAGTTTGCAATCTCTTTCAAACGTTCTGAACGAATCAATTCATTGACCTCTTGCTTGGCATCGTCTAGCTCGGTTTTCTTTTCTTCGATTTGAGCATTGACCTTAGTCAATTCATTCTGAACTTGTAATAGCTTGGTCTGCATAAACACAACGCTAATTGCCAGGATAATCATTGTTGCAGCAATCGAAACATAGAAGGCCTTTTCCACACGTGAAAAACCTTTAAACTTCGTTTGCAATAACTGGCTTGTTTTTTCGATTCTTTCTGCCATGTTTTTCCTCTTACTTGTGAATTTTTCTAGCCACGCGCAACTTGGCTGAATGCGAACGATTGTTGGCTTCTAGCTCTTCGGCACTTGGCAAGATTGGCTTGCGGGATACCAATTCCATCTTGGGCTTAAGGTCATCTGGAATGAAGGGCAAGCCTTTGGGAACTTCCACTGTTGAAGCTTCCTTGAACAATTGCTTGGTCAAGCGGTCTTCTAGAGAATGGAAGGTAATCACTGAGATTCTACCATCTAGAGCCAACATATCCATAGCCTGCTGGATAGATTCATCTGCCGCCCCCAGTTCATCATTGACTTCGATTCGGATAGCCTGGAAAATCTGCTTGGCAGGGTGTCCCTTTTTCTTGAGTTCCTTGGCAGGCTTGGCCGACTTGATAATCTCTGCCAACTCCGTCGTCGTCTCAATGGGTTTCACCTCACGCGCTTGTTCAATCTTGCGGGCAATCTGTTTAGAGAATTTATCCTCACCATACTTGAAAAAGATCCGAACCAAGTCATGATAGTCATAATGATTGACCACCTCATAGGCCGTCAGACTAGCTTCCTGATTCATCCGCATATCCAGTGGCGCATCCTTTTTATAAGAAAAGCCACGTTCACGCTGATCTAGCTGAGGACTGGACACTCCCAAGTCATAACAAATTCCATCAATTTCCTGGACACCATCCTCCTGCAAACGTGCCTGCAAATGACGGAAGTTATCCTTGATAAAGGTTACCATCCCCTTTTCGATATAGGGTGCCAACCGTTTTTGCGCATTGTCAATGGCATTCTGGTCCTGGTCAAAGGCATAGAGATGCCCTTTTTCGCTCAATTTACTTAATAAATATTCGCTATGGCCTGCTCCGCCCAAAGTCGCATCAACGTAGATACCGTCAGGTTTTACGTCAAGCATATCAATCGTTTCATGAAGCAAGACCGTTACATGATGAAATTCTTTTGTCATATCCTATCTATTTTACCACAAATCTGACCAGCTTGCACTTGTCAGACAAGGCTAAGTTTCTTCGAAAAAAATTCTCAAAAAAATGTCGTGTATACTTGACACACCATCTCCAAAAGAATATAATATAGTCAAATATATGCGACATATCAGAAAGGAGATCCTATGAATCGTGTGAAAGAATTCCGCAAGGAATTGGGCATTTCTCAGCTCGAGCTCGCCAAAGATATCGGTGTCTCGAGACAGACCATCAACATGATTGAAAACGACAAGTACAATCCAACCCTGGAACTCTGTCTCAACCTCGCCCGCAGCCTCCAAACTGACCTCAATAGCCTCTTTTGGGAAGACGATTTTTAAAAAAGGAGCAAACAAATGAAAAAAGAAACTCTCACTGAAAAACTCATCAAACGCATATACGGTATTTCTGGTCCCCTTGACGAACACAAACGGCGCGAGGCCGATCGTATCGGGAATCAGGTCTTTATCGTTCTCTTTTATCTCATGATATTTGGCAACCTCATCCCCTTTGTCCTTGCTTATAAATACCCGCAAATTGTCGCTATCGGCTATCCTCTCGTGGTGTTTGGTATTTCGATGATGGCTGCCCTCTATGTGGTCTCTCAAACCAAAAAAACGGGCATCACAGCTATTGATCCCGAAATGTTAAGTAAGAAAGAAAGTAAACAGCTACATTTTCCTGGTCTAAAAGCTGGTCTGATCTATGGCATGGGCATGTTCTTTGGAATACCGCTTCTGAATGTCCTAACCGATGATAGCAAGGATTATCTTGGTTCTCTTTTAAATACAGGACATTTTGTATCAACTATCCTAGCTACCCTCTTCTTCGGAGTGACCATACAAATTATCGTCTCTCTTCGCATTCAAAAAGCCAAGAAAGAGCAAGAAGACGACTAGGAGGTGCCTTATGAAATCACTAGCTAAACTACTGATCAGTCATGTTTTTATCAGTATTTTTGTTACCTTTTTCCTACTTTCTGGACATATTAAGCATCCTTTCTTAATTATCTTTCTTTTATTCCTTCCTGTATTGAACAAGGGACAGAGATTCCAGAAAATCCAATCAAAAAAATACATCTTCTAAAGGCATCTCTCTGTTTTATCCTCGTATCCTTTCCACAACTTTTAACAAATCCTATGGATTGGAGATACCTGGTATTTCTAATAATCTGTATCATTTCGAGTTTGGTTTACTTCTATACTCTCTATCAACTCTTTAAAGAAATCAATCAAAAATCGCTCATTTAGGAGATTACTCCCATGAAAAAAGAAGATCTCACCACTCGCTTACTCAAACTATTCTTTCACATACAAGGGCCTTTTGATGAATGCCGTCAAGAGATGATTTACAAGGCTTGTGCCCGTGCCTTGATCCAAATCGTATACTCCTCCCTCCTACTCTTCTTGTTCTATCTCCTATTTGGACGCTTCATAGAGTTGATTCGAGATGCCATGCCCTACCTCTATTTTGGACTTATCTTCGTTCTCTCATCTAGGGCGAGACTAGCAGTTCGCAACTTACATTTAGACAAGGATGACCCGTCCGAAATCCATCACAAAAGCTACAGCAAAAGCCAAATCAACCTTCGTAGTTGGGGTGTATTCATCAGTATTCCAATTGGCTTGTTTGTCTTATCAGCCTTTCACAAACTCTTTGTTCAGCATCTCCCCCTCAATACCTTTTGGGACAATCTCTCCCAGTTCGATAAAACGCTCCCTTTACTAGTCTTAGGTTTGGGAATTGGTGCCATCTTTGGAACAATGACCTACACCTTTTTATCGGAACACGTTAAAAAATAGAGCAAGATTCGCTAATTTCTCATTTTATAGGTAAAGAATCCCACCTAGTTCGTTCTAGGTGGGATTTCCACTTCAATTCATAGGATATTTTCCAAAATATCTACTGACCCTCGTCACCAATTCTCCCACTGGGTTTCAATCTTGACATCACCATAGTTGCTTGGCGAGTATTTACTGTCATAAATCGAGCACCAGTCTTTTAAAACCTTCTGATTGACGATTTCGTCGAAGTCTTTCTCTAATTCTTCTTTGGAAATATTATTTTTTCTTAAATATTCTCTTACTTTTTCTTCATCATCAATAAATTGACCTGGTTGCCTTGGCTCTTCAAAAATCGCAAGCTCTTTTTTGAGGATTTTCTTTTTTATATTATAGTGTGCTGAATACCATAGGGTAATATTCGAATTAGTCTTTCTTTCAAAAAGAATCGTCATTCCTTTAATACCTGAACCAAAATTAAATCCAATACTTATGTCTTTATAACCTTCAGGATGAGTTTGATACTTCCCTGAAGGGGTGTATGCAAAATATTCTCCATCATTAGGCCAACCTGGACTAATTTTAAACCCATCTATGTTTCTTAAAATATTATTTGTACGATATGTCTTCTCTGTCTCCTGGTAGATTTCATCAAAAATATTTTTAGGTTGACGGATAAAAAAGTAAAAACAGGTGAATATGATAAATGACATTAACGCTGCCCTACCTAGTAGTTTCTTCATTAACTTTTCCTCCTAGTCTGCCACAGCCTCTAAACGATTTAAAAATGTGGACACTTCTGGGTATTTTTCCTCAATATACTCTTTAATAGATGCCTCACCCTTTCTCAGTATATCCGCAGGCGCTACCCCTGCGTAGATTGTACCTTTGACCTTTTTCCAATCTTTATTTTTTAAGAATTCCCTTTCTCTCTGAGAGGAGTCTTTTTGAAGGTCAGCATAGTAAGAAGAGATAGCTTGATCATAGGATTGCCCCTTCTGCATACGGCCGATAAGGTTGACCGAGTCCAAATCTGCCTTGTAATCATCCTCGCCAATGCTTGGTTTCATATCCGTAGCATTTTTAGTCGTGTCTCCCTCCCATCCAGAAAGATCTCTGACATTCTCTCTACCACCATAGACGTCGGATAACTGAAAGCTGCCAGGATTTAGATGAGTAGCCATAGTGATGGACTGGTGGGTAAAGTCTGCGTGGCCTATCACCAATTCTCCCACTGGGTTTCAATCTTGACATCGCCATAGTTGCTTGGTGAATACTTACTGTCATAGATGGAACACCAGTCTTTCAAGACTTTCTGGTTAACGATTTCATCGTAATAAAAATCCAAATCCTTGGCAGTGATACCGTACTGCTCTAGATAGGATTTCACTTGGGCCTCGTCTTCGATATAAGTTTCCGATCTATTTTCATAAATCAGAATTTTTTTAACTAATACTTTTTTCTTAAATTCGTAATGAATAACAAAGTTAATTTTTTCTCCTGAGTTAGCATATCTTTCAAACCAAATATTTACCCCTTTACTACTACCATCAAAATTAAACCGTAGTTCTAAATTCTTCACATCGCTTCCAAGAGAAGAATCATCGTATGTTATTATTGATTCATACTTATCCGTTTCATTCATATTCGAATCATAAAGCTTTCGATTTTTTACTGTCACATTTTTTAAGTCTTTGAAGTTATAATGGCCCAAATAATTTTTTGCTGTCTCTTGGTAAATTTCATCAAAAATATTTTTAGGTTGACGCACAAAAAAGTAAAAACAAGATGATACGATTATCACGAATAAAGCTACTAGGCCTAGGATTTTCTTCATATTGTCACCAATTTTCCCACTGGGTTTCAATCTTGACATCGCCATAGTTGCTTGGCGAGTACTTGCTGTTATAAATCGTGCACCAGTCCTTCAAGACTTTCTGGTTGACGATTTCGTCGTAGTAGGAATCCAAGTCCTTAGCAGTGATACCGTACTGCTCTAGATAGGATTTCACCTGAGCTTCGTCTTCGATATAAGTTTCCGTATCTGCTTTCTTTAAACCTATTTTGACAAATTTTTTTAAAGTACGGTCTTTATGAGAATATACAGTCCACATTTTTATATTCACGTTAGACTCTATACTTTTTTCAAATGAAATCAAGCTTAATTGAGCTTCGGATTTAAAATTAAAATCTATAGCAATTTTCTCATAGCTATCTGGTAAAGCATTTCCCTTATAGACCACATTTGGATAAAATCTAGAATCATCACTATACTCTTGATATTTATGTGCTTCAACATCTTTCAACTTGTTAAAGACATTATTTCCTAGATAGGTCTTCTCCGTCTCTTGGTAAATTTCATCAAAAATGTTTTTAGGTTGACGCACAAAAAAGTAAAAACAGGATGATACGATTATCACGAATAAGGCTACTAAACCGAGTGTTTTCTTCATTAACTTTTCCTCCTAATCTGCCACAGCCTCTAAACGATTTAAAAATGTGGATACTTCTGGGTATTTTTCCTCAATATACTCTTTAATAGATGCCTCACCCTTTCTCAGTATATCTGTAGGCGCTACCCCTGCATAAATCGTACCTTTGACCTGTTTCCAATCCTTATTTTTCAAGAATTCTCTTTCTCTCTGAGAAGAGTCTTTTTGAAGGTCAGCATAGTAAGAAGAGATAGCTTGGTCATAGGATTGCCCCTTCTGCATACGGCCGGTAAGGTTGACCGAGTCCAAATCTGCTTTGTAATCATCTTCTCCGATACTTGGTTTCATATCGTTTGCATTAAAGGTCGTATCTCCCTCCCAGCCTGAGAGGTCTTTGACATGCTCTCTACCGCCATAGAGATCGGCTAACTGAGCTTGATTAGGATTAAGGTGAGTCGCCATAGTGATGGACTGGTGGGTGAAGTCTGCATGGCCTGCTCCATTGTTAGAATAGGCCTTTAACTTGCTGTCCCAAAATTCGTCAAATTTATTATTTTTGCCATAAACTTTTTCATACTTATCTTTCGCTTCATTATACTCTGACAAGTCTCTTGACTTCATTGTCTCCGAATCACTCCCTCCACCAGCTAGTGTATGTTGCAATCTAAGATTATAGTACAGTTCTTTGGCCTTTTCTTCTTTCAACCCCAGTTCTTGAAAGATTTCAAGAACTGGTTTCAAAGTTCTCAATTTTTGGCCTGTATTCGGATCACTCACAAATTCGTAATAAAAATATTGCCACAATCCACCTGCCGTTTCGTTCCACTTAAAGTCATCATAGTTGGCCGCACCGACGACTCGCAAAAAGATATAGTCACGGAACTCTTGACTAGAGGTTGGGAACTTCTTGTCTATCCCTTGCTTGATGGTCAAGAGCTGTTGGGCTGTCTCTGCGTCAAAGCCGTATTCTGCCATCATGGTTTGGACAAAGGCCTTCTCTTGACGGCTGAGCTTCAAATCCTTTGTGTCAGAATAGGCAGTCAGGTAGTTGGCCCAAGTCAGGTCAGATGGAACTTTAAAGACCCCATTTTTTGCATCCCAACTACTTTCAATCTGGGCCAGTCCACGACTCAGTTGCACATCGATACTGTCTAGTTCATCGAAAAGCCCTCCTGAGTAGCTATCATAGGCACGCAGGTCTCTCAAGATCGTTTCATAGACGCGTTTATTCGCATGGTGTCCTCGCATGAGTTCCACATTACTGCGTCTCAATCTCCCCTTTTCTTCACTATCCATGGTCAAGCTCGAAAGAGATTGGTTGACTTCATCTAGATAAGCAATCATTTGCTCTTCCTGACGGATCTTATCAAGCAGATCATCCTCGCGCCAACTCTTGCTGTCGACCATCGTTTGGTAGTCTTCTGGTAATTTCTTGATAGCTTGAGAGAAGGTTTCTGCATAGAGTTGTCCCCCTTTGCTCAAGGGCAATAAGACACTTGCAAAAAAACTTCTAGCCGAATCATAAGCATCGCCCTTTAGACTATCCGTATCTTCTGAAAACTTTTGAATAGCTGATTGCAAGTCTTGATAAGCCTCCACCTGAGATTGGCACATGGTTGCTACACTCGAACTTTGTAGTTGTGATTGTTCTAAGTACATATCAATGCCCATGTCGTTTCTCCTCCTCTCTTTCTAGTTCTTTGCGTCTTTCATAGTAGACCTCATCCAAGTCTCCCTCTAACCGGAATTTTTCTTTTTTCAAATCATCCATGTGGTAGCTGAGATCCTCAAAGATTTGATTTTTAAGTTGGTTTCTTTGCAGGAGCGTTTCTTCCAACTGTCCTGCGTATCGGCTTTGATAGGCCACCTCCCACAAATCATTTTGATAACGGTGACTAGCTCTATCATACCCTTCAAAGGTTTCTATCAGTTCTTTGGTGCGATACTTCTCTTTTCCATTGTCTTCTAGCTGGTACAAGAGTTCTCGCTCTCTTTTCTTCAACTCATCCAACCTGCTCATGTATGACTCCTAAAACCATTGGCAGCCGCTTCATCTAGCGCCTCAAAATCACTCGCTACAGAGTGCAGTCGTTCTGAAGTCAAGGTGACAGCGGCTGTAATCTGACTAGCTAGATTTTGATCCTTTGTCAGACATTGATGGGCCTTGTTATTCCCTTGAAGAGTCGTTAGGTCATCTTGACTAGCCGCAGCGATCGCTGTTAACGATTGACAAGCATTTTTCAACTGAGTCGCATATGTTTGCGCAAGATTTAGATCACTTTTTACTGTTGACATGACTATTCTATCCTTTTTCTCATTCCCTAGTGATAGGTTCACTCCATTTAGCTATATAGGCCTATTATACCATGTTTCATAAAAGGAGCATCATTTTGTCCTGATTTATTTACTATTGTGTATTTTTTCAACAACTTCTCTCATCCGACTCGACGAAAAAAGTAAAAACTGTTAGAATGTAGAAAAAGAAAAGAGGCCCTCATGACCAGTATATATGATTTTTCCGTTTTAAACCAAAATAACCGAGCGACTCCCCTAGAGAGCTATCGTGGCAAAGTGCTCTTGATTGTCAACACTGCTACTGGATGTGGCTTAACGCCCCAGTACCAAGGGCTCCAAGACCTCTATGAACGCTATCAAGATAAGGGCTTTGAAATCCTAGATTTCCCTTGCAATCAATTCATGGGACAAGCACCCGGCAGCGCAGAGGAAATCAATAGCTTCTGCAGTCTACACTACCAGACCACTTTCCCTCGCTTTGCCAAGATCAAGGTCAACGGCAAGGAGGCTGATCCTCTTTATGTTTGGCTAAAAGACCAGAAGTCTGGTCCGCTAGGAAAACGAATCGAATGGAATTTTGCTAAGTTTCTCATTGACCCGAGATGGGCAAGTCCTTGAGCGCTTCTCTTCC
>NZ_KQ970236.1:259584-277014 GCF_001579025.1 Streptococcus oralis | reverse complement strand
CCCCAAACCATCCAAGAGTCTCTTACAAAAAATACCCTAATTTCTTTTTATAACGTATCCTTTCATTTAGTTTGAGCCTTGAAAGGATGCGTTTTTTCTTTAAAAAGTAACTGATTTTCTTTAATTTATATTTATTTTTTTGCTTTTTGCTATTGCAATTCTTTTATTAATTTAGTATATTTGTTATATTAAAAGTTTTCAGTCATTTTAAGGGAGAAATGACCTTTTAAATTTTTTTATCTTAAAATGAAAGCGCTTTATACAAAGGAGGTAAGGTGGCTTACAAATTATCAGAGAGTTTTTCATTAAATCAAGTTGTAACCAAGTCAGACTTGGGCTTGGCAGTAGCTGACTGCCTTTCTAAAAACTAGGAGTATATTATGAATCGATACCTTTTTGAAAAAGGGCAAACATTTAGCATTCGGAAGTTGACTGTAGGTGTGGCATCTGTTATCGTGGGACTGGCATTTTTTGCTTCTGGAATCGTGCGTGCAGACGAAACGTCTCCTGCCACGACATCCAATTTAGATCAGCAAATGAAACAAGTCGCAGATATAGAAGAGACCAAGGCTGAACCAGTCAAAGAAGAAGACCGTGTAGAAGCTGAAAAACAAGAAACACCTGTTGCCGATACTAACAGTGCTGACTTGCTCCCTGAAGACATTCAGGACCGTGCCTATCCAGACACACCTGTCAAAGAACTCGATACGACTACTATCGTTGACCAAAAAGCTAGTCCAACAGTAGAAACTAAGAGCATTCTAAAGGACAAGGAAGAAGCTCCAAAAGAATCTGAGAACGGAAACCGTGCCATCATTAACGGTGGACAAGACCTCAAACACATCAACTACGAGGGACAACCTGCTACTGCTGCTACTATGGTTTACAGCACTTACAATGCAGGGGAGCAACGCTACCTCGTTTCAGGCTCAGGTATCTTCGTAGCACCTAACCTGATCCTTACCGTTGCTCATAACTTCTTAGAGGCCAATAAAGAAACTGGCGAGGGTCACATTCGTGGTGGAAAATCTGCCCAGTTCTACTATAACGTTGGTTCAAACAGCGAAAAGAAAAACTCACTGCCATCTTCTGGAACTACGGTTTTATTCAGAGAAAAAGACATCCATTTCTGGAACAAGAAAGAGTTTGGAAAAGGCTATAAGAATGACCTTGCTCTTGTAGAAGCTCCTATTCCTCTTCCGATTGCTAGTCCAAACAAAGCAGCAACCTTTGCGCCTTTAGCGGAGCACAAGACGCATCAGCCGGGAGAAGCCATCAGTACGATTGGCTACCCAACTGACTCGAGCTCAAAAGAACTGAAACAACCTATCCTAGCTGGTCAGCTTTACAAGGCAGATGGGACCATCCGATCTGTTGAGTCCTATGATGATAAGGGAACGACTGGTATCACCTACAAAACCACTTCTGTATCTGGTTTGTCTGGTGGCGGGATTGTCGATAGCCAAGGAAAAGTTCTGGGGGTTCACCAACACGGAACCGTTGACAATGGTGTGGCTGAAAAGGATCGCTTTGGTGGCGGACTCGTCCTTTCACCTGAACAACTGAAATGGGTTAAGGACATGATTGCCAAGTATGGTGTGAAAGGCTGGTACCAAGGTGATAACGGAAATCGTTACTACTTTACCGATGAAGGACGTATGCTTCGGAACGAGAAAGCTGTTATCGGAAGCAACGAATATTCCTTTAACCAAGATGGGATCGCTACCTTGACCAAGGGAGTTGAATACGGTCGCGTTGTTATCCAACACGAAGACGAAGAAGGAAATCCTGTCAAAGATAATGACACCTTTATCGAACAGACAGCTGTTGATTCGCCATTTGACTATAATTTCAAAAAAGAAATCGAGAAAACGGACTTCTATCAGAAGAATAAAGACAAATACGAAATTGTATCCATTGATGGCGTAGCAGTCAATAAACAGCTAAAAGATACTTGGGCTGAAGATCACAATGTTGTCAGCAAAGCGCCTGCTGGTACACGTGTCATCAAGGTAGTCTATAAAGTCAACAAAGGCTCCTTCAAAGTTTATTACCGTCAAAAAGGAACCACTACTGAACTAGCGGAAGCGACAGTTGATAACAATGACGGCCAAGAGTATGACGTTTCCTTTGTCAACACCTTCCATGCAAAAGACATTGCTGGCTACCGTCCAGTCAAGGCTAGCCTGGAAGCAACTATCCAGCAAAAAGGGGTGAATGAGGTCGTCTTTGAATACGAGCCAGTCGCTGATACAGCTAATCCAACGACACCGACTCCACCAGTGGCTCATCCAGAAGATAAAGAAACCGAAATTGGCAATCATGGACCTCTTCCAAGCAAGGCTCAACTCGATTACCACAAGGAAGAATTGGCAGCTTTCATCCACTACGGAATGAACACCTATACCAATTCTGAATGGGGAAATGGGAAAGAAGACCCCCGATACTTCAATCCAACCAACTTGGATACTGACCAGTGGATTCGCACTCTGAAGGAAACGGGCTTCAAACGAACCATTATGGTTGTTAAACACCACGACGGATTCGTTGCTTACCCTTCTAAGTACACCAACCATACCGTAGCTGCTAGCCCATGGAAAGATGGAAAGGGTGACCTTCTCGAAGAAGTTTCCAAGTCTGCCAGCAAGTACGACATGAATATGGGTGTTTACCTATCACCATGGGATGCCAACCATCCTAAATACCATGTCGCAACCGAAAAAGAATACAACCAATACTATCTCAACCAACTGAAAGAAATCCTTGGTAATCCGAAATACGGTAACAAAGGGAAATTTATCGAGGTTTGGATGGACGGTGCGCGTGGTAGCGGTGCCCAAAAAGTAACCTATACCTTTGATGAATGGTTCAAATACATCAAAGAAGCTGAAGGAGATATTGCTATCTTCTCTGCTCAACCAACAAGCGTTCGCTGGATCGGAAATGAACGAGGTATCGCAGGTGACCCTGTCTGGCATAAAGTCAAAAGGGCCAACATCACAGACGATGTGAAAAACGAATACCTCAACCATGGTGACCCTGATGGTGATATGTACTCTGTAGGGGAAGCTGACGTTTCGATCCGTTCGGGCTGGTTCTATCATGACAACCAACAACCGAAATCACTCAAAGAGTTGATGGATATCTACTTTAAGTCTGTTGGTCGTGGAACCCCACTCCTTCTCAATATTCCACCAAATAAAGAAGGAAAATTCGCAGATGCTGATGTGGCTCGCTTGAAAGAGTTCAAGGCAACCCTAGACCAAATGTATGCCACTGACTTTGCCAAAGGTGCCACTGTAACAGCAAGTTCTACTCGTCAGAACCACCTCTACAAAGAAAGTCACCTGACTGACGGTAAAGATGATACTAGCTGGGCGCTCTCAAATGATGCCACAACCGGTAGCTTTACAGTCGATTTAGGACAAAAGAGACGCTTTGACGTCGTTGAACTCAAGGAAGACATCGCCAAAGGTCAACGTATCTCAGGTTTCAAGATTGAAGTCGAAATCAACGGACGCTGGGTGACATACGGCGAAGGTTCGACCGTTGGTTACCGTCGCTTGGTTCAGGGCAAGCCTGTTGAAGCACAAAAAATCCGTGTAACCATCACTGGTGCTCAAGCAACTCCTATCTTGACCAACTTCTCAGTCTACAAGACACCAAGCAGCATTGAAAAGACAGATGGCTACCCTCTTGGACTTGAATACCACTCAAACACAACGGCAGATACAGCTGGAACAACTTGGTACAATGAATCTGAAGGGGTTCGTGGCACTTCTATGTGGACCAATCAAAAAGATGCCAAAGTCAGCTATACCTTCACAGGAACCAAGGCCTATGTCGTCTCTACAGTCGACCCAGGTCATGGAGAAATGTCCGTCTACGTTGATGGTCAAAAGGTTGCCGATGTCCAAACCAAGAACAGTAGCCGTAAACGCAGCCAAAAAGTCTTTGAGACAGGCGATTTAGCACCTGGCCAACACACTATTACCCTTGTAAATAAAACAGGCGAACCAATTGCTACAGAAGGAATCTACACCCTAAACAATGATAGTAAAGGGATGTTTGAACTCGAGTCTACTAACTACGAAGTCGAAAAAGGAAAACCAGTCACTGTTAAGATTAAACGTGTTGGTGGAAGCAAGGGGGCTGCTACTGTGCGCTTCATCACAGAACCTGGAACTGGAGTTCACGGTAAAGTTTACCAAGATACAACTCAAGATGTGACCTTTAAAGACGGAGAAACAGAAAAGACTGTCACCATCCCAACGATTGACTTTACAGAACAAGCAGACTCTGTCTTTGACTTCAAAGCCAAGCTCACTTCAGTCACTGATGGTGCCCTGCTCGGTTTTGCTACAGATGCAACCATCCAAGTGATGAAAGCTGAATTGCTGATCAAGGACCAAACAAGTTATGATGACCAAGCTAGTCAGTTGGATTACAGTCCTGGCTGGCACCATGAAACCAATTCGGCAGATAAATACCAAAAGACGGAGTCTTGGGCTTCCTTTGGTCGCTTAACTGACGAGCAAAAGAAAAAGACAACTGTCACAGCCTACTTCTACGGTACTGGACTTGATATCAAGGGATATGTTGATCCAAATCATGGTATCTACAAAGTCTTCCTAGATGGCAAAGAAGTTCCTTACCAAGATGGAATGGGAAATGCTTCAACCATTGATGGTAAGAAATACTTTAGCGGCCGTGCAGCTCAACGCCAAGGCAATCAAACTCTGGTTAGCTTAAAAGGTCTGGACGAAAACTTGCACGCAGTCACCCTTCAACTAGATCCTGATCGAAACGATTTGTCTCAAAATATCGGTATTCAAGTGGACCAATTCATCACTCGTGGCGAAGGTAGCGAACTCTACAGCAAGGCAGATATCATCCAGTCTATCTCAAAATGGAAAGATGATCTGTCCAACTTTGACCCAGCGGGCTTGAAGAATACGGCTACTGCACGCCAAGCTTTCCAAGCAAATCTAGAAAAATTGAGAAACCAACTCAGTGCTGATGCAGTGGATGTTCAGGATGTCATGTTGACAGTCAGTGCCCTACAAGATATCCTATCCAAGGACGAGAACTATCAAAGAGGCCAAGAGGAGCCTAGTCCAGAGCAACCGGAACAGCCAGAAGAACCTGAGAAACCTGACCAGCCTGAGCAGCCAGCTGAACCAAAACAACCGGAAATTGAGTACGATAAGGCTATGGACAGCTTGACAAAAGCTATCGAGAAAAAAGTCGCTGAGCTTGGATCCAACAAGGAAGCTAAGAAGAAATTATTAGAAATTGCTGACCAAGCCATTGCTGCAATCCAAGAAGCTAAAACTCAGGAAGCAGTCAATAAAGCGCTAGAAACTGCTCTCGAACAAATCAGCAAGCTCGAAGCAGCTCAGCCTGAGAAACCTGCTGAACCTGAAAAACCAGTTCAGCCTGAAAATCCGACTCAACCTGAGAATCCAGTTCAACCTGAAAAACCTACTCAACCGGAAACTCCGGCTCAGCCTGAGAAACCCGCTCAACCGGAAACTCCAGCGCAACCGGAAAAACCTACTCAACCGGAAACGCCAGCGCAACCGGAAAAACCGGCTCAACCTGAGAATCCTGCTCAACCGGAAAAACCTGCTGAGCCTGAAAATCCGACTCAACCGGAAACTCCAGCGCAACCGGAAAAACCGGCGCAACCTGAGAAACCGGCGCAACCGGAAAAACCTGCTCAACCTGAGAAACCGACTCAACCGGAAACTCCAGCGCAACCTGAGAAACCAATTACTTCTTCAAGTCCTGAGGAAGGGGTTAAAGACCTTGTCTTTACACTTCCAAGCTTGGAAATCATCAATAAGATCGTACCGTTTAAGACAATCCGTCGCGAAAACCCACAATTAGACAAAGGAAAAGAGCAAGTTCTATCAGAAGGAAAAGACGGTCTCTTAGTCGAGTATGTTGAAGTGGACGGTGACAATCGCAAGGTTCTCCAAACAGAAGCAACACCAGCTCAAGATCGAGTGATTGAGGTAGGTAGCAAACAAAGCTCAGTTGGAACAGAGGCGCCACCAGTTGTGACTCTTCCTGAGTATGTTTTCCCAAGAGAGACTGAAAAACCTGCGCCAGTCGTAACAGATAATTCATCATCAAAAGATGAAAAAGCTCCTGTTACAGCTACAGTCAAAGAAGACAAGGAAGGACTACTCCCTGCAACTGGGGAACAAGAAGCAAGTGCCTTCCTCTTCTTGGCAGCCATTACTTCTATCTTGTCTCTCCTCATCTTCCAAAAGAATTTCAAAGACTAATAACCCTCTTTGATTGATTCTTTTCCATTATTTCAGTTCCCCCGTTGAGAAGACCATTTGGTCTTCTCTTTTTCTATCTGTAAAATTAAAAAACATCCACAAATTAAACAGCACCCCAAAAGTCAGACAGAAAAAATCTAACTTTTGGGGTGCTGTTCACTTATTTTAATCCGTTAGTTCCACACAGAAGGCATCCCATGGAGCCAAGGTTTGTTTTTCAACTACTTCTTCAGTAGTAGTGTTTTCAATCAAGATTGACTTAACTCTTCCTTCTACTGCTAAGCCTTGTTCTTCATTGGACAAGTTAGCCACAACTAAGAAACGGCGGTCGCCATCTTTGCGGATATAAGCAAAGACCTTATCTACCGTATCAAGCAATTCAAAGTCAGCACGAATCAGCCAGCTGTTCTCCTTACGAATTTGAACGAGTTTTTGGTAGGTATAAAAAATAGAATCTGGATTTGCCAGTGCTTCTTGAACGTTGATTTCTTCATAGTTTGGATTAACTGCCAACCAAGGTTGACCTGTTGAGAAGCCAGCGCTGTTACTCTCATCCCATTGCATTGGGGTACGGGCATTATCACGACCAATGACACGGATGCTGTCCATGATTTCTTCAATCGGAACGCCTTTTTCAAGAGCCTCACGCGCATAGTTGAGGGATTCAATATCTTCTACTTGGTCCAGTGTTTCAAATGGATAGTTGGTCATCCCAATCTCCTCACCTTGGTAGATATAGGGAGTCCCTCTCATAAGATGAAGCAAGATTGCAAAGGCTTTGGCAGATTTCTCACGGTATTCTTGGTCATTTCCCCAGATAGAGACGATCCGAGGAAGATCGTGGTTATTCCAGAAGAGGGAATTCCAGCCGTCTTCAACTCCTAGCTCTGTCTGCCATTTGTTGAAGATTTCTTTTAACTTCCCTACATTTAACTCTTTTTGGTAGTGCCACTTAGGTTGCCCTTCCTGATACTGAAGACAGATGTGTTCAAACTGGAAGACCATAGACAATTCTTGTCCCTTTGGATCCGAGTAGAGTTTAGCAATCTCTGGAGTTGCTCCCCAGGTCTCTCCTACTGTCAAGAGATCTTTGTCGCCAAAGGTCGCCTGATTCATTTCCTTGAGATAGGGATGGAGCATGGGACCATTATTGACTACCTTCTCATCAGGAATTTTCCCAATCATGTCAATAACATCCATACGGAAACCACCAATACCTTTATCAATCCAAAAGTTCATCATCTCATAAATTTTCTGGCGCAGTTTTTCATTCTCCCAGTTGAGGTCCGGCTGTTTCTTACTGAAAAAGTGGAGATAGTATTGACCCGACTTTTCATCGTATTCCCAAGCAGACCCACTAAAGATAGACTCCAAATCATTGGGCTCATCTCGCCAGATATAGTAGTCTCGCTCAGGGCTATCAGCATTTTCACAAGCCTCGACAAACCATGCGTGTTCATCCGAGGTATGATTGACCACCAAGTCCATGATAATTCGAATATCACGCTTCTTAGCTTCTGCGATGAGTTGGTCCATGTCCTCCATGGTTCCGAAAATAGCTGCAATCGCTTGATAATCAGCAATATCATAGCCATTATCGTCCATAGGGCTGTCATAAACAGGAGAAAGCCAAATCGCTGTGATTCCTAACTTGGCTAGATAGTCTAACTTACTAGTAATTCCTGGTAAATCGCCAATCCCATCTCCGTTGCTGTCCATAAAACTCTTTGGATAGACTTGATAGACTACGGCATTGTGCCACCATTTTTCTTGCATCTTCTTACCTCATTATTTTAATAATCTATAGTCTATGATAGCGCTTTTTAAAAGTTAGTGCAAGCGTTTGCCTAATCTTTTTGATTTCTTTTCGACTCCATAGTTTCCTATCTTCCAATTTTTTATTATAATAGAGGTCAGAGGTAAAAAAATGAAAAAACAAGCTTTTAGTTCTGAACAATATTTGAATCTACAACGCGACCATATCTTGGAGCGCATTAACCAATTTGACGGCAAGCTCTATTTGGAGTTTGGTGGCAAAATGTTAGAAGATTTCCACGCTGCTCGTGTCCTTCCTGGTTATGAACCTGACAATAAAATCAAGCTCTTGCAAGAATTGAAAGAGCAGGTTGAAGTTGTGATCGCCATTAATGCCAGCAACATCGAGCATTCTAAAGCGCGTGGTGACTTGGGCATTTCTTATGACCAAGAAGTTCTTCGCTTGATTGATAAATTCAATGAGCTGGGAATTTTTGTTGGCTCCGTTGTCATTACACAGTACGCTGGTCAACCCGCTGCAGATGCCTTCCGCAACCAGTTAGATAAAAACGGGATTGATTCCTATCTTCATTATCCAATCAAAGGATACCCGACTGATATGGACCACATCATTTCTCCAGAAGGTATGGGCAAAAACGACTACATCAAAACCAGTCGCAACTTGATCGTCGTAACAGCTCCTGGACCTGGTTCTGGAAAATTGGCCACTTGTATGTCCAATATGTACCATGACCAACTCAATGGCATCAAGTCTGGTTACGCTAAGTTTGAAACCTTCCCAGTCTGGAACCTGCCCCTTCATCATCCGGTCAATTTGGCCTACGAGGCTGCAACTGCAGACCTTGACGATGTCAATATGATTGACCCCTTCCATCTTCAAACTTACGGAGAAACCACTGTCAACTACAACCGTGATATCGAAATCTTCCCAGTGCTCAAACGTATGTTGGAACGTATCCTAGGTGAATCTCCATACGCTTCACCAACAGACATGGGTGTCAACATGGTTGGTTTCGCTATTACAGATGATGAAGCTGCTGTCGAAGCTTCTAAACAAGAAATCATCCGTCGCTACTATCAAACTGTTCTTGATTTTAAAGCTGAAAAAGTCGGAGAAACTGCTGTCAAGAAGATTGAACTTCTCATGAACGACCTCGGCATCACACCTGCAGACCGTAAGGTTGCTGTCGCTGCACGCCAAAAAGCAGAAGAAACTGGTGGCCCTGCTCTAGCCCTTGAATTGCCAAATGGAGAAATTGTCACTGGTAAAAACTCTGAACTCTTTGGTCCTACAGCTGCTTCCTTGATCAATGCCATCAAAAAATCAGCTAACATCGCTAAGGAAGTAAAATTAATCGAGCCTGAAGTCGTCAAACCAATTCAAGGTCTTAAAATCAATCATCTAGGTAGCTGCAATCCTCGCCTCCACTCAAATGAAATCCTGATTGCTCTTGCTATCACAGCTATGGAAAATCCTGACGCTGCGCGTGCCATGGAAGAACTTGGGAATCTCAAAGGAAGCGAAGCTCACTCAACCATCATCTTGACCGACGAAGACAAGAACGTCCTTCGCAAACTAGGTATCAACGTGACCTTTGACCCATTCTACCAATACGATCGCTTGTATCGGAAATAAATAAACAAGACTGGACAAAAACTCCATTTGAGAGAAAAATCCAGTAAATCTTTACATAATAAAAAAAATCAAACGCATAATATCAAGTCTTTTGGACACTTGGTATTATGCGTTTTTATGATTTTCCATTCTCATTTATTTCAATGAAATTGTCAACTCGACAGAGGCTCCTCCTTGGTCTAGATTGAGCAGGGTCAGACGACCACCATGCAAGAGAGCTACCTGCTTAGAAAAGGCTAAGCCGATACCATGATGGGGATTAGCTGAATTGCGGCTTTGGTCACTCTGATAAAAGAGCTGTTCCGCTCCCAGCAGCATCTCCTCTGAAAATGCAGGGCCATTGTTCCAGATAGCAAAAACTAACTGGTCCTGCTGCACTGATACCGTTAGCTTGACTTCCTTTTGATTCTGGTCTGCATATTCAAGCGCATTCAGTAAAATATTGAGCAAAGCTCGCTTGAGATAGTCCAAATGAATTGACAAAATCAGACTAAGCTCACAATCTTCTTGGAGGTAGAAACGATGACTTTCCTGTTTGCTGAACAGTGCCCAATCATCCTGTAGATAAGCCAAAAAGTCCCCTAAGGAAAGCTGAATGAACTGATTAGAATCAATCTGAAAAGTCTTAGCGTAATCAATCAAAGAGCCACAATACTCTTCCATCTTGTGACTAGCCTGCAAAATCTCAGCAGCATAGTCTGCCTGTGGCTGGCCCAACTGCGCCAATTCCAAGAGCTCAGCGTTCCCTTTAATCACAGTTAGGGGCGTCTTCAAATCGTGCGATGTCGCTGACAGCTGTAAAATCAACTCCTGATTATGCTGCTGCTCTCTTTCTAGAAGACGAGCATTTTCTTGGTGGCTGCTCCGTAAATCGCTATAGACTTCTAGCATTTCCTCAATCCGAAAAAGCTGACTTTGATTTTCTTCTAAAAGCTTCTCGCTCTTTAGCATTTTTATTTCCCTGTCGATTTTTCGGAGCAATTTCAAAATATGATAAAAAGTAATCAGCAGCAAGCTCCCTGCCCAGAAGAACAAGGTGAAAAGAACGTAATCACTTCCTTGCGTAAATTCATAGCCTATAAGCACAAAAATCAAAACATGGAAAAAGACGATTTTTAAACTGGTTGTCCAAACTAGGCTTTTGAAATTTCGGGTTCTAATTGCCATCTATAGCCTACTCCTCTCACTGTTGCGATTGCTTGCAGCCCTTCTTGTTTGCATTTTTGGCGAATCTGATATACGTATTCTGAGATGGAGCGAAGCTGTGTTTCTGAGCTTTCTGGGTAAAGCAAGGTATGCAGGCGTTCAGCTGAAAAGGTCTGCTTGGGATTGCTAGCTAGTAAATGCAGCAACTTAAACTCTCGCTCTGAAAATTTCAAGACTTTACCAAAATAGGCAACTTCATAGCGCTCTGGATAAAATTGACAAGAAGCAATTTCAGAATATCGCTCCTCCCGTCTTTCCTCCCGCCGAAGATGAGCTCTGACACGCGCCAGCAATTCTTTGGTCCCAAAAGGCTTGACAATATAGTCATCTGCTCCGCGAAAGAGCCCTTCCACCTTGTCCGCCTCTAACTCCTTAGCTGTCAGAAAGATAATTGGACACGAAAGATGAGGACGAATGTAGGAACACAGCTCAAAACCATTAACAGGCTCCATCATCACATCTAGCAGAATCAAATCATATCCTACAAAATCCGTCAGCTCGAGCTCTTCTATCCGATCAAGCGTCGTCACGTCATAAGCATCTAGCTCTAGGACGTTTTTCACCAGCTTTAAAATGCTCCGGTCGTCATCAACCACCAAAATACGATACTGTCTCATGATTTCCATTATAGCATACCTCTAGCGAACATCTCGTTTCAAGGTCAAGAATATAGCAGAGCTCCAAATCAAAGCTAGCCAGAACAGCTGTATTCCCAACCCTGATAGATCTATTGAATGCTGAAGCCCTTCATACTCAAAAAGATTTAGCGTAGCCAGATCGGGCAGGTACTTTGCTTCTTTGATAAAAGTTGTCAATAAACGGCTAAGACCAATCAAGAGAGGAAATAGCACCGACACCGGCACAACCCAAGATTGAAAGAGCAAAGCGAGACCAGCAGCTAAAAGAGCCAGAAAAAGATTGCTGAGAAGACCAAAAGAGCTGTAATAGAGGAATTTCCCCAGTAAGGGCCAGCTAAAGTCTAGGTCAAATCGAGCCAGCATAACAAAGAAACAGCTGCCTATCATGACACTGTAGAGAACCAAGAGCAGAACGGCCAGAAAAAGGAATTTCCCAGCCAACCAAGCCTTTCTATTTGATACGGTTAGAAAATTCGTTCGCATCCCAGACTTGACAAACTCCTGGGCAAAATAGAGGGAAGTAAAGATGACGATGACAGGCTGCGCCAGATAGAGAGCATGCAAAGCTTCACTCAGAGCCTTTGTCTGGCCAACTGCTGTCTGACTGTAGTCAAGATTCATCAGAAAAAAAGGAACGACTACCAGAGCCACCAAGGCGACACCAAGAACGAGATAGTAAGAACGAAACTTAATCCATTCACTTTTAAGCAGAGCTTTTATCATCAGTAGCGTCCTCCTAAATCCGTCTTCAAAAAGCGCAGAGAGGCCATGACGCCGATGACTAGCAACCATACGCTTAGTATCAAGAGTCCTTGCAAGGGATTGTTGGCATATTGGGAAGTCGGCGTTGCAACAAATAACTCTCCTGCGGGCTGTGGCAGATAAGCACCCCAACTCGTATGAGCTGCCAGGTAGTTTCCCAGATTATAGAGCTGGGGCACAAGAAAGAGTAAGGGAAGCAACATCGTCCGCCCAAGCAATCCCAATAAAAAGGACAAGAGACCTAGCAATGCAGTAGCTAGTGCCTTCCATAAAAGATGACTCCAGGCAGCTTGATTAAGTAAAATTGGATGTAGCCCTTCTTTTCCTAAAGCCAAGTGCATGACAATATAGCTCAAATAAATGGATAACAAGCTAATGATGAGTGAAAACAAACCAAAGGTCAATATTTTCCCCATAAGTAGCTTCAAGCGGTTATTACAAGCCAATAGACTGGTTCGCAAGCTATGAGACTGAAATTCCGTTGCTCCCAAAATTCCAGATAAGATGACTAAAACCATACCACCCATAGAAGCGCCATTAAGACCTAGATATTCAAGCGGATCAATAGCTTCTGCCAGACCGGGAACCGTCTCAGGGGTCGCATCTAAACCGATAGACAGATACTGACGTCCCTCTAGCCATGACACAACAGGTACCAATAACAGCATAAAGACCACACTTACCCTGAAAGCCTTGGTTGATTGGATTTTCAACCACTCTGAATGCAATAAAGACATCGTTTCTTTCATCTTAAACCTCCTCTGTCAAATCAAAGAAGAGATCTTCTAGACTGTCTGAATCTTGCAGCACCTCTTCCAATCGTCCTTGCTCAATAATTCGCCCATGATGAATCAAGACCACATCATCTGTCACCATTTGCACCTCTGATAGGATATGGGAAGATAGAAGTACCGTTTTCCCTAAATCAGCCTGCTGACGGATGAACTTTCTAAACCACTTAATCCCACTTGGATCCAGCCCATTAGTCGGCTCATCTAATATAAGAAACTGAGGATCACCCAGCAAAGCTGCTGCCAAACCCAAGCGTTGACCTTCCCCCAGAGACAGGCTTGACAAGAGGTCCTTCCTCTTATGAGCGATTCCAGTCATCTCCAAAACCTCATCGATCCGAGACTTGGAAATAGCATTACTCGCCGCAATAATCCTCAAGTGGTCATAGACCTTTCGATTTGGCAGACCGCCAATGCCGTCAAAGGCTGCACCTACCGTTCTGAGCGGGTAGGTCATTGACTGATAGGTTTGCCCATCAAAAGTCGCAGTCCCAGACGTCGCCCGATCTAATCCCAAGAGAATCCTCAAGGTCGAGCTTTTCCCTGCACCATTCGGGCCTAGAAAAGCTGTAATCCGACCGCTTCTAGCTGTAAAAGAAATATCTTCCAAAATCTGCTTGCTGCCATGCTTTTTGCAGACTCCTTCTATTTTCACTATATGTTCCATACTGAACTCCTTTGTCTTTATTTTCTCCAGTATACCCAATCTAGTTCAGAATTAGTTCAGAGATTAAACAGAAATTTCAGAAAAAGTTGGTCCACTTTTCAAAAGTCACCTTAGTTCCACTAGAAAAACTAAACTTTTCTTTCACAAGGTATTCTTCTCTCCATTCTTTTTTATAATTCTGAGGTTTATGTATAGAGACTTTATTATCATTCTAGTACCAAAAAGTCATTTATCAAACTCCATCAACAGCACCCTTTATGATATAATGAAAGAAGAAAACTGAAAGGAACTACCATGTCAAAAGAAGTTATTGTTGAAAGTTTTGAACTTGACCACACCATTGTTAAAGCACCCTATGTTCGCTTGATTGGGGAAGAAACAGGGCCAAAAGGAGACATCATCTCCAACTTTGATATTCGCTTGGTACAGCCAAATGAGGACTCTATCCCTACTGCTGGGCTTCACACTATCGAGCACCTCTTAGCCAAACTCATCCGTACTCGAATCGACGGCATGATTGACTGTTCGCCATTTGGTTGCCGTACAGGCTTCCACATGATTATGTGGGGACGCCATACTAGCGCTGAAATCGCTGCTGTCATCAAGGATTCGCTCAAGGAAATCGCTGAAACTACTACTTGGGAAGATGTCCCAGGAACAACTATCGAATCTTGCGGAAACTACAAGGACCACAGCCTCTTTTCTGCTAAAGAATGGGCGAAACTCATCTTGGAACAAGGAATCTCAGATGACGCCTTTGAGCGCCATATCATCTAAACACAAAAAGGAACCAGCTTTTAGCTAGTTCCTTCTTTTTTTATTCTCAAAATCTTGAGTTAGGCTTTTTCACGAATGACCAAAACACCATCTTCCATATCTGCTTCCAAATGTTTGGCATCTAGATGATCCAAGTGGAAGTCCGTCACCTTATCACGGATTTGTTGTTCCACCACGCGACGGAGAGGACGAACACCCATAACTTCGTCATAGCCTTCTTCTGTGATAAAGTCCTTAGCTGCTTGGATGACTTCCAAATCAATGTCTTTCTTAGCCAAGGTTTGGTTAACTTCAGCCAACATCAAGTCCACAATCTTAGAAAGATCTTCCTTATTCAAGTGTGAGAACTCGATAACTGCGTTAAAGCGGTTAAGGAACTCTGGACGGAAGTATGGTTTCAAACGATCCATCAATTCTGGTTTATCCGCATCTTCTGTCAAGTTGGCTTCATAGCCAAATCCAGCATTTGATGTCGCGATAATGACAGTGTTCTTGAAGTTCACTGTATTTCCTTGACCATCAGTCAAACGACCGTCATCCAAGACCTGAAGGAGAAGGGTGATTACTTGAGGATCAGCCTTTTCAATTTCGTCCAAGAGAATGATAGAGTATGGATTGCGACGAACACGTTCTGTCAAGGTATTGCTATTATCATCATACCCCACATAACCTGCTGTTGTACCGATCAACTTAGATACGGCTGTGCGGTCACTGTATTCAGACATATCCAAACGGATAATCGCATCCTTCGTTCCAAACATATCGAGCGCCAATTGCTTAGCAAGCTCCGTCTTACCAACTCCAGTAGGCCCTACAAAGAGGAAGCTACCGATTGGGCGATTGCCTTCATCAAAACCAGCACGGTTACGACGGATAGCACGAGCCACTGCTTCTACTGCCTTATCTTGACCAATAACCTTGTGTTCCAAACGATGAGCCATATCCTTGAGACGCTCGATGTCTGACGCTCCCATTTGAGATACTGGAATACCTGTCATTCGTTCCACAGATTCGGCCACATCATTGACAGTGGCAGTCACTTTCATATCTTCTGTGTGGTTTTCGACTTTTTTCTCCAATTCTGCAATGCGAGTCTTGGCATTAAGAGCTGCTTCAAAGTCCTCTGCCTCAACTGCTTTTTCTTGCTTGTCTTTTTCTGCCTCAATTTCACGTTCAACAGCATGAACATCTGTTACAGGATGTTGAGCTGCCAAGTGAGCCGCCGTTACATCGACAAGGTCGATAGCCTTATCAGGCAAGCTACGTTGAGGAATGTATTGAATCGAATAATCCACTGCTGCTTTCAAAACCTCGTCCGGCAAGATGACATTGTGGTGTTGTTGATAAAGATCACGAATTCCTTGAAGGATTTTAAAAGTATCCTCTGCTGAAGGAGCATTGACCTTGACTTCGTTGAAACGACGAGCAAGAGCCGCATTCTTTAAGATAGTGTTACGATATTCGTCTTGAGTCGTTGCCCCGATAACGGTCAACTCACCTCGAGAGAGAGCTGGTTTGAGAATATCTGCAAGACCTTTAGAACCACTTTCACCTCCGATTGAGCCAGCGCCAAGGATTTGGTGAATTTCATCAAAGAAGAGGATAATATTGCCTGCTTCTTTTACTTCATTGACTAGATTTTGAACGTTTTCTTCAAAGCTACCACGGTATTGAGTACCAGCCTCCAGACCTGAGATATCAATAGAAATAATTTCCTTGTTCTTAATAGCAGCTGGAACATCTCCATTCACAATGGCTTGCGCTAGACCTTCGACAACGGCTGTCTTACCAACACCCGCATCTCCGACCAGAACAGGATTATTTTTCGTACGACGTGAGAGGATTTCAGATGTTTCTTGAATTTCCTTGTTTCGTCCGATAACAGGATCCAACTTACCCTCACGAGCTTCCGCTGTCAAGTTACGACCTAGTTTAGCAAGGACACCGTCTTGTTTCATACCTGAAACGTGTTGTTGCATTTGTCCATCAACTTCTGCATTTCCTGGCAATTGACCAGTTGCACGATAATGAGCAAATTCCTCAGGTGTCACTTCACGTCCATTAATCAAGTAGCGACGGTTTTCAGAACTGTATCCTCGCATACCACCCATCAATTGGTTAAATAAATCATCCATGTTGTTAAAGTTATTAAAGTTGTTGTTCATATTCTTTACCTCGTTTATTCTTAATTATATGCGATCTCTGATATTGACTATCTTTGACCTTTGTTTTAAAAATTTTAGACTAGCTAACTAGCTACCCTACGTATAATTTCTGGTTTTTCTTTCTTAAATAAGCCTTTTATCATCTTCTTTTCAAAATCTGTTAGATTTAACATAGGCCTCACCCCTTTCTAGGGTATCTATCATACATTTTCAAGAAATAGGATCATTGAAAATGAAGTTTTCTAAGGAATTCATTTTCCTTATGCTCCTACTATATCACATTGGTCAGTAAAAGTCAATAGTTTTTTAACCAAATTTGACTATTTTTTAAAAATTTTTTGAAGTACAAAAAAAGCCCCTAGAAAACGAATTTTCTAGAGACTTTCTCTATCAAGTTTAAGAGAGAAGTAGAATTCTCACTTACCAAGTTTTATGTTTCTTCTACGAAAGCTTAAGCTTTACGTTTTACGAAGAATACCAATCCACTCAATGCCAATACTACAAATCCAATTGCTGAGAAGATAGATGTTGCTTCACCTGTGTTTGGAAGTTCAGCTTTACCTTTATTCTCAGTAGCTGGAGGTGCTGGTGTTGGATCTGGTGTTGGTGCTGGATCTGGCGTTGGCGCTGGATCTGGTGTTGGCGCTGGATCCGGTGTTGGTGCTGGATCTGGCGTTGGTGCTGGATCTGGCGTTGGCGCTGGATCTGGCGTTGGC
>NZ_KQ970236.1:256384-258341 GCF_001579025.1 Streptococcus oralis | reverse complement strand
CTTTATAAGTGTTAGTGAAGATACGTTCTGCTGAAGTAACAGAAGCTGTCAATACTCCACCTTGGAATGCTGCTGTTACAGTGACTTCCTTACCTTCTTCATCAAAAGTGATACCATTGATTGCTGTTGATGTATCTTCTTTGATGATGTAGCGATACGTTCCTGCACCTTTCAACTCGATATTCTCAAAGGTAATCGTTCCATCAGCTTTTGATTTCGCTGTGGCTACTGGAGTCTTCAAGTTCTCTGCTGTATATAGGTTAAAGGTAAACTCATCCGCTTTTGGAAGTTTATCTGTACGACCTTCTACCACTTTCTTAGCTGTTACATTGAACACAGCTGGAACAGGTTCGTCCTTAAGGTTGATCGTAGAACCTGCTGCTCCGAGTTTGACTGTGTACTCTTTTTCATCTAGCTTATAGCCAGCTGGAGCAGTCTTCTCTTTGATCTTGAACGTTTTACCTTCCCATTTCTGATCATAAGTTTTAGTAAGCGCTACTCCTTTTTCATTCGTAGTCACTTCTGTTGTTTCACTTGCATCATCTGCTGCTGTCACAGTATAAACTGCTCCTTGAACAGGTGTAAGAGTGAACGCGTCTGTCTTATTAATCTTAATTTGGTAAGCTGTAGATGCTACAATTGTACCAGAAATCAAAGATGTTGCTTCCGCTTTCATGCTAAGCGCACCTGGGCGACTTGTATTTTGTGCAAGTTTTGTTCCGTCCGCAAGAGACAAAGCTACAATATTTGCTACTTTCGTACCATCATTTGGAGTGGTAGTACTATATGTAACGAAGTAAGAAGCCGTTCCATCTTTGATGGTAACATCAAATGATGTATAGTTTGAGTTCCAAGCAACTGTATAGTCAGTTCCTTCCACCATGAGTTCTGCTCCTGGAGGAACAGCAGAAGTACCGCCTGTAATATCAGCCTTGTAAATCTTCAAGCTTTCTGGAATGTATTGAGCTGGTGTGTAAGATGTGTCATCATTTGGAATTGTGTCATGAAGCACAATGTTCTGTCCAAAATCTTGTTTTTCTGTGTTCACACGTACACGCCAGTTGGATTGCTCATTACCTGAGCTTACTGATCCGATGGCTGCTAGTTTTGGAGAGTTCCAGCTTTCACGGGAAGCTTGTCCACCAGCTTTCGCATAGTTCTCAGTACCAACTTTAGGACCTGTGATTGTCTTAGCAGTATACGTATGGTTTACTTCTTGCTTCATAGAAGAAGAATTAAAGCTAATTGGTGTCTTAGTCTGGTCTGTTAGGAAGCGGAATGATGCCGCAAAGTTACCAGATACATCCTTAACTTTATCTCCACCTGTTGCAGCTAGGTACTTGTCCAAGTTTTTCAAGGTAATTTTCGCTTTACCACCCTTGTCATTACCACTTGATGTTACAACTGCTTCCCCAATCGTTACTTGCGTAGCTGGGTCAACCAACTGTTGAGTGCCGTTGTAGACTGTCATTGGTGCAGGAATGTCGAAAGTGAAATAATCACCATTGTTCAAGTTTTCATTGTATTGTTTGAGATCAAACGTTACACGAAGCTTGTAGGCATTCCCTGTACGAACTGCATAATCTCCCTCAGATGTTACATTCTGTTTCGTATCTGAAGCATCCAACAACTCAACACCTGTAATAACTTGCGTTAATTCCTTTGGCGTTGGATCATCAGCTTTAACAGTATTTGTCGAAACAGATGTAAGTGTCAAGACAGAAAGAGCTGCAGCTGAAAGTTTTGAAAGCAATTTCAGCATTTTGCTTTTTGCCATGATTTCCCTCTTTTCTATATTTTATTTTCAATGTTCTTAATCCCTCTCCTTAAAAATGAAGAAGAAATCACAGATTATTTGATATTTAGTAGTTAAAGTCCTCCAAACACTTTAAGTATTAAACATAAATAACCACATACATTCTAGCATTATACATGTCACTTTGTCAAGCGATTTAAC
>NZ_KQ970236.1:226638-256185 GCF_001579025.1 Streptococcus oralis | reverse complement strand
ATTATTGTAATTATTTTGCAAATGAAATAATTTTATTCATTAAATAATCTGTATTTTTTTGTAATTTTCTAGTTTAATTTCTTGACTCAAACTACTTGATTTGTTAAAATAAAAAGGCTGCAATATATTTTTATATATTATTATAGTTGTTTGTAGGAGAAGCTAATTATAAATTATTATGAATAATTGCGGTCAAACTATTTAATATAAAAAATAAAAAGGGAATTATATTTTTATGAAAAAGTTACGTAAAGTAAAGAAGCACTGGGTTGCTGTTTCAATCGGAATTGTTACATCGGCCTTATTAGTCAATAACGTAGCCGCTAATGAAGTTGGGGGAGACACTTCAGAAATGCTACAACCGACTACAGTTACATCTTCAACGATTGAAAAAACCAATGAAGACGGAAATACCCTAAATTCTGCTGAAAATGGTAATAATCCTAGTTCAGTGATTGAACAGTCTACTACTCCTTCCTCTAATGTATCCGATAGTGCTAGCACTGTAACTGAAACTCCTACGAAGCCAGCAGAGCCAGCAAATAGTAAACAAATAGGACGAAGTGGCTTCCGAAGTGTAAGCGCATCCACATCTGCGGAAAAAAATAAAAGTCAGCCAAAAGAATCTATACCGACTGAACCTGCTGAACCTATCGAACCTGCTCTAAAACCAGAAGTAAAAGCTGATGAGGACGCAATCAAAGCAAAAGCCATTCCTGAAATACCAAAAGAAAACCAATCAAAAAAAATTCAGGATGCCATCACAGAAGATGTAAGAACCGTTGTTTCAAAACCAACTGTTGAAGGCATTGAGTATGATGTTCACTATGATCATAAAAACAAATGGTACTATGTCAATGCTACTGATTTTGGTTTGAATGTAGCTGATAACCAAGATGATACTCTCGCTGTTAATAAAGCACTAAAAGCAGCAAATGAAATTGTAATGGCTGATCCAGATGGTACACAACATACTGGTGTTGCCGTCAAACTTTCTGGAATTGTCAATGTGGCTCGTGATAAAGGCGAAATTGATCACTATAAAATTTTAACATACGGATCAGGTGTCCCTATGCCTATACAAAAAGGACGAATTAATGGTGTTCAGAATCTTTCGCATGTTACGAAAGAAGAATATGAAAATCTCCGTGTAGACTCGGATGGACTTGTTCGTTATGTTAGTTCTAACGGAGAAAACCTTACAGGGATAGCACTGCCTATCTATCGCAAAAGCGAAAGTGGCTCCTTTAATCAAATTAAAATCGGTTCAGAGCACTCAAATGTAACCGGTCTCTTTGGAGACGGTCCAGGAACAACCGTATTAAAAACAAATTTAGTTCAGCTAGGAAATCCTTGGGATAGCAACGAGAATGATACTGACAATCGCGACCATGCAGTTTTGCTAGTTGAAAATCAAAATGGATTCCTTGTGAAAGATTTATCTGTTTCTATCCAAAACTTAAAAGAAGCTTTTGGAGAACAACATGATGGCTTCTACGTCAAAGGAATGCCCTACTATGGAAAAGTCGATGGCGTCCTTATCAATGATTCTGATAATGTAACTGTTGAGAACGTTGAAGCGAGTGGAGCTAACAAAGCTGGTATCCGTTTCGGGTCGTCATATAACAGTGTCTCAAATATCTCTCTACCTGGTTGGGGCCGTCCTCGCTCTGTGAGTAATTTGATTGCTGGAAAAGCTCCTGGTTATACTTTCAGTAGTCTAAACTTAGGTGAAAACAATAAAGTATTAAACAGTAATACTCACAATAACCGAGTGGCTGGAGTTCAATTCTCTTACCAAACCAATATCCTTATTGAAGGAACAACCACTTCTGAAAATGGACACAAATTAAACGGAAGTACAGGCTATGGTTTCGCTTCAGAGGCTGGATCCTACAATAATGGAATAGTTTTCCGAAACAATACGAGTACCTATAACTATCGTAAAGGTTTAGATATTCACGACGGTGACCGAATTTTAATCGAAAACAACATTTCATACGGAGATCGCTTGTTAGGTATCTCTGTATACAACCGAAACTTTAAAATGGAAAATGTTGTCATTCGAAACAACGTTGTCACACAAGATAAAACAAATCGTCTAGTACGAGATGACTTGAAAGTTGACGGAAAATTCACACATGGTCATGATTACCTCCAGTATGAAGCGATTCATTTGCAAACGAATGAAAAATCTCAGGACTTGAGTGCAGACGGAGCCGTCGGTTATTTTGAAATTAGTAATAACCGCATTCAAGATTTGGATTCATCAGGTAGAACCGCTACAAACCAAGACTACAATACAAATGCTATCTTGGTTCGTATGCAAGAGCCTTATCTAAACTATGTACTAAATATAAAAAACAATCAAATCACTGGACACTCAGCAAACGATTTGATTAAGATGATTAACTCTTCTAATGACAATATTAGGGGAACCGCTACATTATCTGATACAAGTAAATTTGCAAACGGATTGGGATATGGTTCTGGTTCCATCAACATTAGTAATAATAAAGTCGAGCTTGAAGAACTTTACGGTGATCCAAATAAAGATTTATCTGCTATTACAATCGCTGAATCGACTAGTAATTTTAATGTCGCAGATAAAACAATTCGAGCTAACCAAGATAAGTTCCGTGGGTCTGTTGTTTTCCAAAACAATGACATTAAAGTCAAAAAAAACTTTCATGAGTACTAGACCTGGCATCATCGGAAAACAAAAGACAATGCCTATCATTTCTATTACAACAAATGCAGAGGGCGTTCTTTTTAAAGACAATAATCTTGACTTTGGGGAAATCACACAATCTTTAGCTAAGAATGCTGCAACGCAAACGCCGTTAATTAGTTTAAATGGAAATAATGGTACTTTGGTGCAACCTGGAATTGGTTTTGGTATTAATACAACTCGAACTCCAAGCAACCTTCCAAATACACTTAGTCGAACTCAACCATTAGCTTTTATTGGAAACGATATTAAAATTTCTAATATTAGTTATGCTAACAATGTTGATTTGCCAATCCGTGTATTAGAAGCCAATCACCTGGTTCGATATACTGAAAACAATACCTTCACTTCCGAATCCGAAATCACAGCTTCTACTACCGATACGAAAACCGATCCACTTGGCAATGCGATCTATAAGCCTGCAACCGAACGCCTTACTCCTAACAAGGAAAAGAATAGCACTCAATTCAATATGGGAGTTAGTCGTTTTTCAACAAGTTCCCCTCGCTTAGTCAATAGTTCAGAAGAGACTATTCCATATGAAACAATCTACGTGAACGATAAAACTATCGCTGCTGGAACCAGCATTGAGAAAACTCCTGGTGTAGCTGGAACGAAAACTGTAAATACCTATGCGACTGGTGTCGATAACTCTGCTTATGAGAAATCAAGTGGAACCGATATCCTAAACTATGGTCTCAGATACTTCTATGCAACAACAAATATTCGAGAAGCTACTGATAATGATCGCATTCCTGGCTTGCTTCGAGCAGACTATACAACCACAGATGGCAATATTATGACTGCCACTAAGGCGTATAGTTACACTGATACTAAAAAACAAACTCAAACAACTGAGATGATTTATCGCTACGAAAACCTTCCAATTGGTTTGAAGAACGATACGCAATATACATTTACTGATGAAAATGTAACTACGGCACCGCAAAGCCGTATTGTCCATGTTGGTACACGAACTTCCAAAGCTATTGGAGCATTTGATCAGTTTGATGTCGATTTCGAAACAGAATATGTAAACGATGATACTATTTTAGTTGGTGATTCTGTCATCAAAACTCCTGGTGTCAAAGGAATCCGTACTGTTTCTTATCGAGAAATCCGTGATAATGATACAAATGATCTAATTTCAAGAGAACAAGTTTCTGATAGTATCACTACTAAACCTATTAAGCAAATCGTACTTGTGGGAACAAAACCACTTACTAGAACTGCTCAAAGAACTGAGAAACAAGATATTGACTTTGATATCGTTAAAGTGCCTTCTGATAAGCTATTTGTTGGGGAAGAAGAGATTCAAACCCCTGGTGTTAAAGGTATCAGAACTATTGTTCACGAAGATACTATTGACAACCGAAACAATACTGTGATCTCGTCTCGCGTCATCTCTGATGAACAAACCGAACCTGTCAAACAGATCGTACTTGTGGGAACAAAACCACTTACTAGAACTGCTCAAAGAACTGAGAAACAAGATATTGACTTTGATATCGTTAAAGTTCCTTCTGATAAGCTATTTGTTGGGGAAGAAGACATTCAGACTCCTGGTGTTAAAGGCACTAGAACTATTGTTCACGAAGATACTATTGACAACCGAAACAATACTGTGATCTCGTCTCGTGTTATCTCTGACGAACAAACCGAACCTGTCAAACAGATCGTACTTGTGGGAACAAAACCACTCACTGTAACTACTCAAAGAACTGAAAAACAAGATATTGACTTTGATATCGTTAAAGTGCCTTCTGATAAGCTATTTGTTGGGGAAGAAGAGATTCAAACCCCTGGTGTTAAAGGTATCAGAACTATTGTTCACGAAGATACTATTGACAACCGAAACAATACTGTGATCTCGTCTCGTGTTATCTCTGACGAACAAACTGAGCCTGTCAAACAGATTGTACTTGTGGGAACAAAACCACTTACTAGAACTGCTCAAAGAACTGAGAAACAGGATATTGACTTTGATATCGTTAAAGTGCCTTCTGACAAGCTATTTGTTGGAGAAGAAGAAATTCAGACTCCTGGTGTTAAAGGTATCAGAACTATTGTTCACGAAGATACTATTGACAACCGAAACAATACTGTGATCTCGTCTCGTGTTATCTCTGACGAACAAACCGAACCTGTCAAACAGATCGTACTTGTGGGAACAAAACCACTCACTGTAACTACTCAAAGAACTAGAAAAACAAGATATTGACTTTGACATCGTTAAAGTGCCTTCTGATAAGCTATTTGTTGGGGAAGAAGAGATTCAAACCCCTGGTGTTAAAGGTACTAGAACTATTGTTCACGAAGATACTATTGACAACCGAAACAATACTGTGATCTCATCTCGTGTTGTCTCTGACGAACAAACTGAGCCTGTCAAACAGATTGTACTTGTGGGAACAAAACCACTTACTAGAACTGTTCAGAGAACTATTGAACTTTCTATTCCATATGGTATTCAATCCATTTATGATGATAAATTGCCTAGTGGAACACAAATAATTGTGGCCCCAGGTAAAGCTGGTCTTCGTACAATCATTATCGAAGAAGTTTTTGATGATAAAGGACAGATTATTTCTAGCAACATTCTCTCTTCTACAGTTACAATTACACCTACTGATGAAATTGTAAGAATAGGAACAGCTGCTACTACTGCAACTACTCCAAATAATACTGACCAATTAAGTCAAGATAGTCAACAAAACCATGCAAATACTGAGCAATCTACTGTTGATAATACCAAAGTATTACCAAATACAGGAACAGAAAACAATCACTCTGCAGCAGTGACTGGTGCTCTAGCTCTATTTGCAGCCTTAGGTCTTACACTATTCAAACGTAAAGAAGAAGATAACGACTAAAGTATATGTCATTTACTCTTCAAGCTAGATAGTATATTTTAAAAAAGGATTGAAGTCTATATTTTGTAGACTTCAATCCTTTTTAGTCAATTCTATGACACCTGCAGTAAGGCAGAAAAAGTCATATTTTATATAGAAGTAATTTGTCTCTTCTCTCTGAGAGCAAAAACTATAATATTCCTTGTTTTAAAACTATCAAAACCTCAGTAACAAAAAAACTAGCCTTAAGGCTAGTTTTCTGTATACTATCTTAGCTCAATGCGTCATCCATTGAAAGAACTTCGTGGAAGACACGTTGTGTCAATTCAGTTTTTTGTTCTGGAGTGAGGTACTTAGTGTTTACACAGTATCCAGAGATACGTACGATAACATCTTCACCTGACATGATCTTTTCGTAAACATCGTTCAAGTCCATAACATTCAAGTTAACGTGTTGTCCACCGTTTTCGAAGTAACCATCAAGGATTGTTACCAAGTTATCAACTTGCTCGTCACGAGTCTTACCAAGAGCACGTGGAGAAACTTGAGTTGTCAATGAGATACCATCAGCTGCGTAACCAAAGTCAAGGCTAGCAAGTGAGTTCAAGTTTTGCAACCATCCTCCTTTAGCTTTGTTAGATGGGTTCGCACCTGGTGAGAAGAATTCAAGTTTAGACAAGTTCACAGAACCATCTTCGTTGAGGTATACACCTTTGTGGACTGGTGAGTTACCAGTTTGTTTAGAGTAAGCAACGTTAGATGTGATTGTCAAAAGAGATACTGTAGCTTCTGCGTCTTTGTAAAGTTTGTGGCTACGTAGACGAGTTGTGTAAGCTTCGATCAACCATTCTGCCAATTCGTTTGAACGTGGGTCATCTTCACCCCAACGTGGATATTCACCGATTGTTTCATAATCGTAGATGTAACCATTTTCATCACGGATTGGTTTAACAGTAGCGTACTTGATAGCTGACAATGTATCAACAGTGTTAGCAAATCCACAGATACCGAATCCCATGTTAGCACGTTGTTTAGTTGGCAAGAAGGCCATTTGAACAGCTTCGTAGTTGTACTTGTCAGTCATGTAGTGGATGATGTTCAAAGCATCTACGTAAGTGTCAGTCAACCAGTCAAGAGATTTTTCAAAGTTCGCTTTAACTGATTCGAATTCAAGAACTTCGTCACGAATAGGATCGATGTCAAATACTTTGTAGTCTTTGTGAACATCGTCGTAACCACCGTTCAAACCAGTAAGAAGGGCTTTAAGAACGTTTACACGAGCACCGAAGTACTGGATGTTGTGACGTTGATCTTCGTTTTCTGGGTCAAGTGGTGACACACAGCATGAGATACAGCTCATTTCTCCGTATCCGTCTTTAGCCATTGTTGTTACACCTTCGTATTGGATAGAAGAGTGTTTGTGGCTCATATGCATACAGTAGCGACGGAAGTTGTATGGCAATTTATCAGTCCAAAGAACTGTCAAGTTTGGCTCTGGAGAGTTACCGATATTGTCAAGAGTGTTCAAGAAACGGTAGTCCATCTTAGTAACACGGTGACGACCATCGTTACCCATACCAGCCATAGAAGTTGTGATGAAGGTTGGGTCACCTGAGTACAATTGGTCATAAGCTTTAGTACGAGCAAATTTAACTGTACGAAGTTTCATAACGAAATCATCAACGAACTCTTGGATTTCTGATTCAGTAAATGTACCACGAGCAAGATCACGTTCTGCAAAGATATCAAGTACGATTGGTACACGACCTAGAGATGTAGCAGCACCGTTAATCACACGGCAGACAGCCATGAAAGCAATGTTAACCCATTGGATAGCTTCTTTGACGTTCATCGCTGGTTTGCGAACATCAACTCCGTAAAGGTCACCCAAGCGAACAACTTGTTGCAATGCTTGGTATTGAAGGTTTACTTCTTCACGAAGACGGATTGTTTCTTCATCGATTTCTTTGATTGCATTCCAGTCGTTGACTTTTTCTTGCATCAAGTAGTCTGCCCCGTAAAGAGCAAGACGCGCGTAAACACCGATGATACGTCCACGTGAGTAGGCATCTGGAAGACCAGTTACAGTGTGAGCGTGACGAGCGCGACGGATATTTGAAGTATAGGCACGGAAGATACCGTCGTTAACTGTTGTTACATATTTAGTGAAGATTTCGTGAACAGCTGGATCTGGTTCGTATCCATTTTCTTTCAAAGTAGTTTCAGCCATACGGATACCACCTTTTGGCATGAAGTTTAATTTGAAGAGTTCATCATTTTGGATACCAAAGATCACCTCGTTTTCTTTGTCGATAAATCCAGCAGGAATATCAGCAATAGATGTTGGACGAGTGTCCATTGGGAAACGAGTTTCTTCGTAGTGTGCTTTTGTTTCTTCTACGATTTTTTTGATGTGAAGTGAACGTTCTGTTGGTCCAGCAAGGAAACTTTCATCTCCATCGTAAGGTGTGTAGTTAGCTTGAACAAAGCGAGAAATACTTGCTTTTTCTTTCCAATCTACGCCTTTGAAGCCTTCCCAAGCTTTATCAAAAATGTCTTGTGCTTCAACAACTGTCTTAACAACCATGTTAATATCCTCTTTTTTCTAGTAACAGTTATCTGTTACATTATTGAGACAAGTATACCATACAGTAACCGATTTCAACAAGAGAAAAACAGCATTTTAGGCGCTTTCTTTTATAATACAGTCCCTTTTTCGTTCTTATCTGTATTATATTTTTGAAAGTCAGGTTAGACTTTTTCCACTTTTTCAGAAAAAAGGGTATAATAAATAGAAAACGACACTAGAAAGGGATTGAAATGCTCATATTTCCATTGATAAATGATTTGTCCAGAAAAATCATCCATATCGACATGGATGCCTTTTTTGCTGCGGTGGAAATAAGAGATAATCCCAAGTTAAAGGGCAAACCTGTCATTATCGGAAGCGACCCCAGACAAACAGGTGGTCGAGGTGTCGTTTCTACCTGTAGCTATGAGGCGCGAGCTTTTGGTATTCATTCAGCCATGAGCTCTAAAGAAGCTTATGAGCGCTGTCCCCAAGCTGTCTTTATCTCAGGAAATTATGAAAAGTATAAGACTGTAGGACTTGAGATTCGAGCTATTTTTAAACGTTATACTGATTTGATCGAACCTATGAGTATTGACGAGGCATACTTGGATGTAACGGAAAATAAACTCGGTATCAAGTCAGCTGTCAAAATAGCCCGCCTCATCCAACAAGATATCTGGCAGGAGCTACATCTGACTGCTTCTGCAGGCGTCTCTTATAACAAATTCTTAGCTAAAATGGCTAGTGACTATCAAAAACCACATGGTTTAACAGTCATCCTCCCAGATCAGGCTGAGGATTTTCTCAAACAAATGGACATTGCTAAATTTCACGGTGTGGGCAAAAAAACAGTTGAACGCCTTCATGAAATGGGCATTTATACTGGCGCAGACTTATTGGATGTCTCAGAAGTCACTTTAATCGATCGCTTTGGCAGACTCGGCTTTGACCTTTATCGAAAGGCTCGTGGTATTCACAATTCTCCAGTCAAGTCCGATCGCATTCGTAAGTCCATTGGAAAGGAGAAAACCTATGGGAAGATTCTGCAAGTTGAAGAAGACATCAAAAAAGAGCTGACTCTCCTCTCTGAAAAAGTAGCTCTCAATCTCAGCACACAGGACAAGTCTGGAAAAATCATTATCCTAAAAATACGATATGCTGACTTCTCCACTCTGACTAGACGAAAAAGCCTCCCACAAGCAACACAGGACGCTAGTCAGATTTCTCAAACTGCCCTTCAACTCTACGAAGAACTAGCTGAAAAAGAAAAAGGTATCCGTTTACTAGGAATTACGGTGACAGGATTTTAAAAAGCTTGAAGGAAAATTCCCTCAAGCTTTTTTTCTTATACAAACAAACGCACAAAACTATAGAGCAGCAAGACACTACCGAGTACGATACGGTATTTACCAAAGAGTGTAAAGTCGTGTTTCTTCACATAGCTGGTCAAGAAACGAATGGCAACCATGCTGACCGCAAAGGCAACACCCATGGCAACCAAGAGCAAGAACAGTTGTCCAAAACTCAAGAGTTGACCTGCTTTAATAAATTTGAAAATCTTTAAAGCGCTGGCTCCGAACATAACAGGAATTCCGAGATAGAAGGTAAACTCTGTTACGACTGAGCGGCTTGTTCCATTCAACAAACCACCAACAATCGTCGCACCTGAACGGCTCGTTCCTGGAAAGAGAGCGAGGACTTGGAAGAGCCCAATGTAAAGGGCTGTTTTATAAGGCAACTTGTCTAACTCTGTTACCGTTGGTTCAATGGCTTGCGCCTTATTTCGTTTTTCAAGGTAGATAAAAGCAACACCATAGATAATCAACATGATCGCAACTGAAACCATGTTATGGAAGTTGGCATCAAACCAATCATCTAGTTTAAAAACCAATAGCAAAGGCAAGGTCGCAACGAAGACTTTTGACCACAATTGCCAAGTCCTACGAACTTCGACCTTAGTTTTACCAGGTTTGAAAGGGTTAAGCTTATTAAAGTAAATGACCATAACTGCCAAAATGGCACCAAGCTGAATGACAACATTAAACATAGACATGAAGGCTTCATTTTGGTCCTTGTATTGTACAAATTCTTCAACCAAGATTAAGTGACCAGTACTTGAAATGGGCAACCATTCTGTAATTCCTTCAACAATCCCAAAAAAGATCGACTTCAAAATTTCAATAAAATACATACATTACTCCTTTTTCTGTCTTCTATTATAGCATAATTTCGGATGTTGCGATAGATTTTTTAGAAGGCGCCGATGCTACCACCGCCTCCGCCTCCTGAGAATCCTCCACCTGAAGAACCACTTCCAGAAGATACAGAGTAATTGCTCGCTGTATTTGCGACAGCAGTATATTGCTTAATTTGTGCAGTTGAGGTGTAGAACTGTGAGTGCCAACCATAGGCTACATAAAGATTCAAATCTGGATTTTCAAGCTGAATATGGCGAACTTTCATTAACTTGCTCACCTTCTTGGCATAACCAAAGAGAGTCGCATAGACCAATAGACGGTTCCAAAGGACGATGCTCTCTAGCTCGGCCTGATCCAGATGAGCGATGTCGCGAAGCATATTTTCAAAACTCGTCCAGAGATAGAAGATCTCCGCTCCTTCCTCTGTTAGAACTCCATCGCGATAGGATCCTCGCGTGGCAAGGTAAACCCAGAAACTAGCTCCTAATCCTGTCAATCCTAAGAGTAGAAATGGGATCGAAAAGAAACCATGTGTTTGCCAGCTATAGTAAAAGAATAGCAGTCCACCTAGAGCTGTTATGGCTGAACAGACCCGCATCCCGAGAGCAAGGCGACGTTCCTCACTTGTCAAGGGACGATAGTAGCTTGGGATACGAAGTACATGGACCTTATCCTTGACACAAGACTGAATGCGTTGAAGTCTTCCTTCAAAGGAGCGTTTGAGACGCGAGCCTGTTTCTCGGATATGTTTTTCATCTGACTCTTTGGCACCACGGTAAAGGGAAGATGAAACTTGGTAATCAGGGAAGAGCTCTGAAATAGCCAATTCTTTCTTATTTGACAAAGTCATGCGCAGACATTCCTTCTCAAAATTGGATAAACCCTTTTCACTGATAATGCGCACATAAGGTTCCTCATCACCTTGGAAAATAGATAAATGACCTCGATCTACTAAATCCAACAAGGTTGCCTGAATCAAACGTTCAAAAGTAAATTTACCAAACCCTGATTTGTTTAGGGGATTGACTTCCTCTAAGGACGTTGAATACACTGCTTCTGCTAAAACCATTGGAGGCAAATCCATCGGTGGTTCGTAGAGTCGATGATCTTTTGGAAAGACCTTTTTAATGCTTGTACTCTGACGAAACATCCTATAGAAGATAGGAACTAGAAGTAAGAGGCTCATAAAAATGACGGGAAACATCCATTTCATCAAAATCTCACTTTGCGCTTTTTCTGTTGCTATATTGCTTTCAATCCGGTTAAAATCGGTTAAACGTTCTTCCTCTAATCCTTGATCAGGAGCTCCTACAAAAGCACTTCTCGGCCAGTAAGCATGTAATTCGATCTGTCGCTTTCTCGGAAGGTCTTTCATTTTGACATGATAGAGATTATTTGCTTTTTCAACACTAGAGTCCCTTAGGAGTTGGCCTGCATGAAAATAGAGTTTCTCTGCTGGAGTATCAGAGCTGACCTTAAACTCAATCTCTTTGATGTCTCCAGTACTATCGGTCAAGGGTTGCCAATTTAGCTCTGCGATGTCCTTATATAAGAAGAGAAGGTTTGTTAGTTTCCAAGTAACCGTTACCCGAACAGTATCTCCGGCATATCCAGCATTGTAAATTTTTACCTTGTAGCCGTCCTCTTCCTCCATGGTATAGAAGGAAACATTTTGAACAATTCTTCCATTTTTAGAGACCTGAACGGTCGGGTCGGGATCAATGTCAAATCCTTCCGGCATTTTCCCAGCTTTCCCTAGCCCAACTAACTGACCATTATAATCATCTCCAAAGCGGTAGGTAATTGTTTCCTTAAAAATTGCAGTATTATCTGCATGAATATTCAAATCACCCTGATAGGATAAGATATCAAAGTCTACTGCAAAAACTAGGCTCGGTATAAATAATAAATAAGCAAATACCAAAGCCAACAGCCATCTTTTTTTCATAATCGGTTCCCTTTCAATCTTTTTACCATTATATCATTTTTTATAAGTAAAGGCTTACTTGTATTGAAAATCTCGCTATTTTTAGATACAATAGAGGGAGTCATTTTTAGACTAGAAATAGGAGAAAACATGAAAAAATTATGCTTATCTATCCTTGCTAGCTTAGCCCTTACCTTAGGACTAGTTAGCCAAGTCCAAGCCGACGAATATTTACGCATCGGGATGGAGGCAGCTTACGCTCCCTTCAACTGGACCCAAGACGACGATAGTAACGGCGCCGTCAAAATCGACGGTACCAACCAATATGCCAACGGCTACGATGTTCAAATTGCTAAAAAGATTGCCAAAGACTTAGGCAAGGAACCTTTGGTCGTAAAAACCAAATGGGAAGGACTTGTTCCAGCCCTTACTTCTGGTAAAATTGATATGATCATTGCCGGTATGAGCCCAACCGCTGAACGCAAACAAGAAATTGCTTTTTCAAGCAGTTACTATACTAGCGAACCCGTTCTATTGGTAAAAAAGGACTCTGCCTATGCCAATGCCAAATCTTTAGAGGACTTTAGCGGAGCAAAAATCACGTCTCAACAAGGTGTTTATCTTTATGACCTGATTTCCCAAATTCCAGGTGCAAAAAAAGAAACAGCTATGGGTGACTTCGCCCAAATGCGTCAAGCTCTGGAGGCTGGTGTTATTGATGCCTATGTTTCTGAACGACCTGAAGCAATGACCGCTGAGTCTGCTAACGCTAAATTCAAAATGATCCAACCTCAACCAGGTTTCAAAACTGGCGAAGAAGATACAGCTATTGCCATTGGACTTCGTAAAGATGACAGCCGCATCAGCCAAATCAATGCGAGCATCGAAACCATCTCAAAGGATGAGCAAGTAGCCCTCATGGATCGTATGATCAAAGAGCAACCTGTGGAGTCTACAACAACAGAGGAAGAAAGTAGTTTCTTTAGCCAAGTCGCTAAGATTCTTTCTGAGAACTGGCAACAACTCTTGCGTGGTGCTGGTATCACACTCCTAATCTCCATTATCGGAACCATTACAGGTCTCCTTATCGGACTTGCAATCGGGGTCTTCCGTACCGCTCCACTATCTGAGAACAAGGCAATGTACGCCCTACAGAAACTAGTCGGTTGGATTCTCAATGTCTATATCGAGATCTTCCGTGGTACACCGATGATTGTTCAATCCATGGTTATCTACTATGGAACTGCCCAAGCTTTTGGTATTAACCTTGACCGCACACTAGCTGCTATCTTCATCGTCTCAATCAACACGGGAGCCTACATGACAGAGATCGTTCGTGGTGGTATTCTAGCAGTTGACAAAGGACAGTTTGAAGCTGCTACTGCTCTTGGTATGACCCACAATCAAACCATGCGTAAGATTGTCCTACCTCAGGTTGTCCGTAATATTCTACCTGCTACTGGTAATGAGTTTGTCATCAATATCAAAGATACCTCTGTATTGAACGTTATTTCAGTTGTTGAGCTTTATTTCTCAGGAAATACTGTAGCAACACAAACCTATCAATACTTCCAGACCTTTACCATCATCGCCGTGATTTACTTTGTCCTCACCTTTACTGTGACCCGTATCCTACGCTTCATCGAACGTCGTATGGACATGGATACTTACACTACAGGTGCTAACCAAATGCAAACGGAGGATTTGAAAAAATGACACAAGCAATCCTTGAAATCAAACACCTCAAAAAATCATATGGGCAAAACGAAGTGCTAAAAGACATTTCTCTCACCGTCCATAAAGGAGAGGTTATTTCCATCATCGGGAGCTCAGGAAGTGGAAAATCAACCTTCCTTCGTTCAATTAATTTACTAGAAACACCTACAGAGGGAGAGATTCTCTATCGAGGAGAAAATGTCTTAGAAAAAGGCTATAACCTCACCCATTATCGTGAAAAACTCGGTATGGTTTTCCAATCTTTCAATCTCTTTGAAAATCTGAATGTCCTTGAAAATACTATCGTTGCCCAAACGACTGTCCTTAAACGCGACCACTCTGAAGCTGAAAAAATTGCCAAAGAGAATCTCGAAAAAGTTGGCATGGGAGAACGTTACTGGCAAGCCAAGCCTAAACAACTCTCAGGGGGACAAAAACAACGCGTAGCTATCGCCCGCGCTCTCTCCATGAATCCTGATGCCATTCTCTTCGACGAACCAACATCTGCCCTCGATCCAGAAATGGTTGGAGAAGTCCTCAAAATTATGCAGGATTTGGCTCAAGAAGGCTTGACCATGATCGTCGTAACCCACGAAATGGAATTCGCTCGCGATGTCTCTCACCGTGTCATCTTTATGGATAAGGGTGTCATTGCTGAAGAAGGCAAACCAGAAGAACTCTTCACGAACCCTAAAGAAGAACGGACAAAAGAATTTCTTCAACGTTATCTCAGCTAATAAACAAAGACTGCATAAAGAATGCAGTCTTTTTAATTTGTAATTGTAAAGAAAAGGCAGACTCGACTCAGGAATCTGCCTGTGACCACAGTTTAATCTTCAAATTTTTCATGATTTTTTTCATAGAAATCGATTAAACCAAGAGCTGTTTCAAATGAAATATTTTTAACTTTTGCGCGTCCTTGTGCTAGAGCAATGATAGACATTTCACGCGCATTCGTTTCTTTAGAGATACGGTAGCCTGTGATTTTCTTATCACGAACCCAGCCAACAACTGCTTCTACTTTTTCAAAGTTCGACTTAGCCATGTTCTTCTCCTAAATTATTCTTTACAATACTTAATTGTATACGTTTTTATTTCGTTTGTCAATAAAAAAACATATATTCGTCGTAACTATATTATTCTGCATATTTTTATTTGGCTTTTAAAGCCGATAATATATGAGTTCTTATGTCCTCGACTCCATTAGGATTAGCAGGTAGGAAGATTGTATTATTACCCTCTTTATCTGCAAAATTATTCAACGTATCTAAATACTGGTTCGTTAATAGGATCGACATGATTTGTTCTTCAGTTAGCTCAACATTGGCTCCCTTTAGCTCTTGGATAGAATCAGCTAGTCCGTCAACAATTGCTTTACGCTGCTCTGCAATCCCTACACCATGTAGGCGATCTTTTTCTGCTTCAGCTTCTGCTGCGGTCACGATTTTAATCTTATCTGCTTCAGCAAGTTCTTGCGCCGCAACTCTCTTACGTTGAGCCGCGTTAATTTCATTCATTGATTGTTTTACTTCAGCATCAGGTTCAACCTTAGTAATCAGCGTTTTGACAATGATATACCCATACGTAGACATTTCTTCAGCCACTTGTTTTTGAACTTCTAAGGCGATTTCATCCTTCTTCTCAAACAACTCATCTAGGGTTAGCTTTGGTACAGATGAACGCAAAGCATCTTCAATATAGGATTTAATTTGGGCTTCTGGACGCATCAATTTATAATAAGCATCTGTGACATTGTTTTCATTTACTCGATACTGAGTTGCCACATTCATCGTTACAAATACATTATCTTGCGTCTTTGTCTCTACAACAATCTCACTTTGCAACAAGCGTAGTTGAACTCTTGCCGCAATCCTATCAATTCCAAAAGGAGCTCGTAAATGAATACCACTATTACTCAACTTTTGGTATTTACCAAAGCGTTCTATGATAGCGACAGATTGTTGTCGAACCACATACACAGAACTAACCATAATCACTGATGCAATCACCACTAAAAACAATAAAACAAGTAAAATTTGTAAAACCATGGGAATCTCCCCTTTCGTCACCCTCATTATAGCACCATCATCATTATTACGCAAATAATATGATAATAATTTTATTTTAGCTTAAACTAACATATTATACAACGTTTCGTTCCCATTCAAATTAATATAAGATGGGTCAAACTTTTCCATTCGATGAATCAATCCAGCATAGTCATGCTTATTGGCAAGAGCTACCCCAATCAAGACAGGGCCTGTCCCCTTGCTTGCTCGTTTGATATATTCAAAACGAGTGATGTCATCATTTGGCCCCAAAATGTCATTTACAAACTCTCGTAGAGCTCCTGGACGTTGTGGGAAATTCACTACAAAGTAATGCTTGATTCCATCGTAAATCAAGGCACGTTCTTCCATCTCTGGCATACGGTTGATATCGTTATTTCCTCCAGAAATGATACAACAAATCGTCTTTCCTTTGATATAGTCTGATAAAACTTCCAAGGCTGCAACACTGGCAGCTCCGGCTGGTTCTGCTACAATACCTTGTTTGGAATAAAGATCAATCAAGGTTTCGGAAATCAATCCCTCGTCCACCCCAATCAGCGTTTCAACATTTTTTCGGGTCGCTTCATAGGTTAATTGTCCAACCTTCTGCACAGCTATCCCATCAGCAAACTTATCAATTTCTTTGAGTTTAACTGGTCCCCAGCTTCAAAGGCAGCCTTCATAGAGCGAGCTCCATTGGCTTCTACCCCGATCACTTCAATAGTCGGGTTGGTTTCCTTAATATAAGTAGAAACACCGGCAATCAATCCACCACCACCTACTGGTACAAGTACTGTATCAAAATCAATGGACTCTTTACGGGCTTCTTCAAGAATTTCATAGGCTACAGTCCCTTGACCAGCCTGAACGTGCGCATCATCAAAAGGATCGATGAAGGTGCGGTTTTCTGTTAATGTAAATTCTTGTGCTGCCTTAGCAGAAGCATCAAAGGTATCCCCAACCAACTTGATCGTCACAAACTCTCCACCGAAAAAGCGAACCTGCCCAATCTTTTGTTGCGGTGTTGTGATGGGCATAAAGATCGTTGCAGGAATCTTCATCTCATTACAAGTATAGGCGACACCTTGGGCATGATTTCCCGCAGAGGCACAGACTACACCACGCTCGCGTTCTTCTTTTGACAGTTGAGAAATGGCATAATAGGCTCCACGAATTTTAAAAGAGCGAACTCGTTGCGCATTCTCCTTTTTGAGATAAATCTTTGCTTGGTATTTTTCTGATAAATAATGATCATATTCTAGTGGTGTATCAACTACTACACCACTCAAAACTTTGTGGGCTTTCACCACATCTTTTGCACTTAGCATTGTCTCCTCCTCAAGTACTTTTCAAGATAAAAAACGAGTTAGGTACCCCCAACTCGCCTTCTGTCTCTCTTTACAAGAATTAATTGTAGATTTTGAATGCGTCGTCGTCGTTTTTACCAACGAAAGGCATTGCTTTACGCAATTCTGCACCAACTTTTTCAATTTCAAGGTTAGCTGCTTGTTCACGGTAAGCAGTTAATTTCGGACGACCAGCCTTGTAGTCATTTACAAAGTCATTTGCAAATTTACCATTTTGGATATCTGCTAAAACAGCTTTCATGTTTTCTTTCACTTGCTCAGTAATCACACGTGGACCTGATACATAGTCACCATATTCAGCAGTGTTTGAAATAGATTGACGCATTTTCTTGAATCCACCTTCATAGATCAAGTCAACGATCAACTTCATTTCATGAAGAACTTCAAAGTAAGCCAATTCTGGGGCATAGCCTGCTTCTGTCAAGACTTCAAAACCTGCTTCGATAAGGGCAGTCAAACCACCACAAAGTACAGCTTGTTCACCAAACAAATCTTCTTCAGTTTCTTCTTTGTAAGTTGTTTCAAGCAAACCAACACGAGCTGCCCCAACACCTTTACACCAGTCCATAGCAATGTTTTTAGCATTTCCTGTTGCATCTTGGTAAACTGCGTAAAGAGCTGGCACACCAAATCCTTCTTCGTAAGTACGACGTACCAAGTGTCCTGGTCCTTTAGGAGCACACATGAAGACATCTACATCTGCAGGAACTTTGATAAATTCAAAGTGGATATTGAAACCATGAGCAAATCCAACTGCATTTCCAGCTTCCAAGTTTGGAGCAATTTCTGCTTCGTACAATTCTTGTTGGATTTCGTCTGGTGCCAAGATCATGATAACGTCAGCCAATTTAGTTGCTTCTGCTACTGTGTAAGTGTCAAAACCATCTTCTTTTGCTTTGTCAAAAGATTTACCTGGACGCACACCGATGATGACATCACGACCTGAGTCACGCAAGTTTTGCGCATGCGCATGTCCTTGTGAACCATAACCGATTACGGCGATTTTTTTACCGTCAAGCGCTGCTACTTTAACATCTTTTTCGTATTCCATTTGAACTGCCATAGTTTTTCTCTCTTTTCTATTTTTATTGCCTTATAGGCTGGTTTAACAAATTTATGCTGGATTTTATACTCAATGAAAATCAAAGAGTATTAGTCACGGGTAAATCCAGTTGCACCCGTACGAGCGATATTTTTAATACCGTATGGTCGAATCACTCGCAATAAAGCTTCACTCTTTTCAGCATTTCCAGTCATCTGGATGGTGATTGAGCTTGGAGCCACATCTACTACCGTTGCACGGAAAGGTTGGATAATGGCCAAGATTTCTGCACGCTTCTCAGCAGGAGCAGATACCTTCACCAAGATAACTTCTCTTTCCAAGTGTGGTTTATCTGTGATATCACGAATGCGAATCACATCAATCTGACGATTGAGCTGTTTAATGATTTGCTCTACTTCATCATGAGATGCTACATCAATAATGATGGTGATACGAGATACATTGGGGTTCTCTGTCGCACCAACTGAGATACTCTCAATATTGACTTGACGACGAGAAAGGACACCTGTAAAACGATTCAAAACTCCTGAACGGTTTTGCAATCTAGCTGTTAACATTCTACGCATGGAACTTCACCCCCAACATCTCATGATTGCTCTTACCAGCTGGTACCATCGGTAAGACCTGTTCCTTACGAGAAATATCCACCTCGATAAACATGGGCACATCCTCCAGAATGACTTCTAGATCCTTCTCTATCGTCTCTGGATTATCAAACTTATAGTTTTTAATGCCGTAGGCCTGTGCCATCAACTGGAAGTCAGGAAGGGTATCAAAGACTGACTCTGAAGTTCTACCCTCATAGAAGGATTCCTGCCACTGACGAACCATTCCTAGTGAGTGGTTATTCAACATGACAACCTTAATCGGTACCTTGTAGATATTTAGGATCGCTAGCTCTTGGTTGGTCATTTGGAAACCACCATCACCGACAAAAAGGATGACCTCTTTTTCTGGATTGGCAATCTTGGCTCCGATAGCTGCAGGAACTCCGAATCCCATGGTACCCAAACCACCTGAAGTGACTAACTGACGCTCATTTTGGTAAGGATAATACTGAGCTGTCCACATTTGGTGTTGCCCTACGTCTGTGACAACAATGGCATCCCCATTTGTCAACTCACCGATGCGTTCAATAACGGCCTGAGGTTGAACCACACGTTCTTTCTTATCATAAGAACGAACTCGATTCTTGTCCTTGGTGACTTTTTCAATCCACTTTTCAGTATTGTTATGAACAGTTGGTTCTGCCAGTAGCATCTGCAAGGCTTTCTTAGCATCCCCCACTACAGGAATATCTGCACTGATAATCTTACCAATCTCAGCTGGGTCAATGTCGATATGGGCAACCTTAGCATTCTTCGCGAAGGTCTTAGGGTTACCAGTCAAGCGGTCATCGAAACGGCAACCAATACTAATCATAAAGTCCGCTTCCGTCATTGCAATGTTGGCTGCGAAAGAACCGTGCATGCCTCCCATCCCTAGGAAGAGCGGATGACTCGTTGCAATGGTTCCTTGCCCCAAAAGACTAGTGACTACTGGAATTTGGTAACGTTCAGCAAATTCATTGAGCTCCTTAGAAGCTTCTGCATAGCTGATACCACCGCCTGCTAACAAAACAGGTTTCTTAGCTTTTGACAATTGCTTCAAGATTTTCTTGATTTGCATGTCATTCGGATCAAGCGTCGGTTGGTAACTTGGTAAATTCACCTCTGGTGAATAGATGAAATCTGTCTCTAGAGCTGATACATCCTTTGGCAAGTCAATCACAACTGGACCTGGACGACCTGTCGTTGCGATATGGACAGCTTCCGTAATGATACGAGGAATGTCTGCTGTCTCACGAACTTGGTAATTGTACTTAGTGATTGGCATGGTAATCCCCACGATGTCTGCTTCTTGAAAGGCATCTTTCCCAATTCCAGCTCGCGCAACCTGACCTGTAAAGACCAAAAGGGGAACGCTATCGCTCATGGCATCTGCAATCCCTGTAATGGCATTTGTTGCTCCTGGTCCACTCGTGACGACGGCAACGCCCAACTTTCCAGTTGATTTGGCATATCCTTCAGCTTCGTGCAAACAACCTTGTTCATGGCGTCCCAAGATGTGGCGAATGCCTTTAAAATTGTATATCGCATCATACAAAGGTAAGACCGCACCACCAGGATAACCAAAAATGGTATCAATCCCTAAGTCCCGAAGTGTTTCCAAAACTAGGTCCGACCCCGTCTTAGGAGATTCTAAACTGATTTTCTCCATTGTTCCCCTTTCTCTTCTCTTAAAAAAATAGCTTGTTACTATCATACCATTTTTTCAAAAATTTTCAAGGCAAAAGAGTCAATTTTCTGAATTTTCTATCTAAAAGTGTATTTATGAATCTTTCCCTCATTTTTATTAACTTTTCTACGGAATTAGGAACCTTTATTTACTTTAATTTATCAAATTAGAATATTTTCTTTCTGGATAGAATTAGTATTTTTCTCACTTAGCGACCAAATTCGTATACTATATTCAGCAAAAATGAATAGTTAAAGACAAAAAAGGAAGCCACTAAGTGACTTCCTTCTAGAGTGAGGACTGATTAGTCTTCACCTTTGTTTTTCTTAATGATTTCTTCTTGTACTGACTTAGGTACATCTTCGTAGTGGTCAAATACCATCATGAATGTACCACGTCCTTGAGATGCAGAACGAAGAACTGTTGCGTAACCGAACATTTCAGCAAGTGGAACGTAAGCACGAACGATTTGGCTGTTACCGTGAGCTTCCATACCATCTACACGTCCACGACGAGCAGTTACGTGACCCATAACATCACCAAGGTTTTCTTCAGGAACAGTGATGGTTACAAGCATCATTGGCTCAAGGATAGCTGGTTGTGCTGACTTAGCAGCTTCTTTAAGGGCAAGTGAAGCCGCAATCTTGAAGGCAGTTTCAGATGAGTCGACATCGTGGTATGAACCATCGTAAAGCTTAGCTTTAACGTCAACCATTGGGTAACCTGCAAGAACACCGTTAGCCATAGATTCTACCAAACCTTTTTCAACCGCTGGGATAAATTCACGAGGAACCACACCACCGACGATTGCGTTTTCGAATTCGAATCCTTTACCTTCTTCGTTTGGAGTAAATTCAATCCATACATCACCGAATTGACCTTTACCACCAGACTGACGTTTGAAGAATCCACGTGCTTGAGTAGAAGCGCGGAATGTTTCACGGTAAGATACTTGAGGAGCACCTACGTTCGCTTCCACTTTGAACTCACGACGCATACGGTCAACAAGGACATCAAGGTGAAGCTCACCCATACCAGAGATAACTGTTTCACCAGTTTCAACGTTTGTTTCAACACGGAATGTTGGATCTTCTTCAGCCAATTTTTGAAGGGCAATACCCATCTTATCTTGGTCTGCTTTAGATTTTGGCTCAACCATCAATTGGATAACTGGTTCTGGAACGTTGATTGACTCAAGGATGATTTTAGCTTTTTCATCTGTCAATGAGTCACCAGTTGTAGTATCTTTCAAACCAACGGCAGCAGCGATATCACCTGAGTAAACAGTGTCAATTTCTTGACGGCTGTTAGCGTGCATTTGAAGGATACGTCCGATACGTTCACGTTTACCTTTAGAAGTGTTCAATACGTAAGAACCTGATTGAAGAACACCTGAGTATACACGGAAGAATGTCAAACGACCTACGAATGGGTCTGTCATGATCTTGAAGGCAAGAGCTGCGAATGGCTCTTCGTCAGATGCTGGACGAGTTTCTTCTTCATCTGTATCTGGGTTGATACCTTTGATTGCTGGGATATCAAGTGGGCTTGGAAGGTAGTCGATAACCGCATCAAGCATCAATTGAACACCTTTGTTCTTGAAGGCAGAACCACACAATACTGGGAAGAATTCAACGTTGATAGTTGCTTTACGGATAGCAGCTTTCAATTCTTCGTTAGTGATTTCCTCACCTTCAAGGTATTTCATCATCAAGTCTTCATCAGTTTCAGCGACTGCTTCAACCAATTTTTCACGGTATTCTTGAGCTTGGTCAAGGTATTCAGCTGGAATATCTTCTTCAAGGATATCTGTACCAAGGTCGTTAGTATAGATTTCAGCTTTCATCTTGATCAAGTCGATGATACCGCGGAAGTCATCTTCAGCACCGATTGGCAATTGGATTGGGTGTGCGTTTGCTTGAAGACGGTCGTGAAGTGTGCTTACTGAGTAAAGGAAGTCAGCACCGATTTTGTCCATTTTGTTGGCAAATACGATACGTGGAACTCCGTACTCAGTTGCTTGACGCCAAACTGTTTCAGTTTGAGGCTCAACACCTGATTGTGAGTCAAGAACAGTAACCGCACCGTCCAATACACGAAGAGAACGTTGTACTTCGATTGTGAAGTCCACGTGTCCTGGTGTGTCGATGATGTTTACGCGGTGGTTGTTCCATTGAGCTGTTGTCGCAGCAGATGTGATAGTGATACCACGTTCTTGCTCTTGCTCCATCCAGTCCATTTGTGACGCACCTTCGTGAGTTTCACCGATTTTGTGGATTTTACCAGTGTAGTAAAGAATACGCTCAGTAGTTGTTGTTTTACCGGCATCGACGTGAGCCATGATACCGATATTACGAGTTTTTTCAAGTGAAAATTCGCGTGCCATGAGGTTTGTTTCTCCTATTTATTTTAATTTCTATTCTATTATAACACGATTTTAATAAAAACGGATAGGCAGGACCTACCCGTTCTCAATGTTTATCTTGTTTTTGTTGGTTTCAACTTGTAGACAAGTTGAATTGAACTCGGGCTAAAAGCTCAAGTTAGCTGAGTTGAACTCAATTGAACTCGGGCTAAAAGCTCGGAAAATAGATAAGCTTTCCTAGAATCTTTGATTCTGCGTCAAGCTTCCTAATTTTCAGTCGCTTTTTTAACGCCCTTAGTATCTTATTCTTACCAACGGAAGTGTGCGAAGGCACGGTTAGCTTCAGCCATACGGTGAGTGTCTTCACGTTTCTTAACTGCTGCACCAGTGTTGTTCGCAGCATCCAAGATTTCTTTTGCAAGACGGTCTTGCATTGTGTGTTCACCACGAAGGCGAGCGATGGTTACCAACCAACGAAGTCCAAGTGTTGTACGGCGTTCTGGACGAACTTCAACTGGGACTTGGTAGTTAGATCCACCAACACGACGTGCACGTACTTCAAGTACAGGCATGATGTTTTCCATAGCTGTTTCAAATACTTCAAGTGCATCGTTACCAGTAGCTTCTTTGATTTGCTCAAAAGCACCGTAAACGATTGAAGCAGCTGTACCACGTTTACCATCAAGCATAACGCGGTTGATAAGACGAGTAACTAGTTGTGAATTGTAAAGCGGATCTGGCAATACGTCACGTTTTGGAGCTCTATTTTTACGACTCATTTCTCTTTATCCCCTTTCCTTATGCTTTTGGACGTTTAGTACCGTATTTAGAACGGCCTTGTTTACGATCGTTAACACCTGCAGTATCAAGTGCACCACGGACGATATGGTAACGTACCCCTGGAAGGTCTTTTACACGTCCACCACGAAGAAGCACCACGCTGTGCTCTTGCAAGTTGTGTCCGATACCTGGGATGTAGGCAGTAACTTCGATAAGGTTGCTCAAACGTACACGAGCGAATTTACGAAGGGCAGAGTTAGGTTTTTTAGGTGTCATTGTTCCCACACGAGTTGCAACACCACGTTTTTGTGGTGAAGAAACATTTGTTTGAACTTTTTTATGACTGTTGTAACCAACGTTCAAAGCTGGTGATTTAGATTTTTCTACTTTTGATTTACGCGGTTTGCGAACCAATTGGTTAATTGTAGGCATCTACATTCTCCTGTGTTTTTTTATTTTTGGTGATGATACACTTGGTGACAGCTACCATCTGTGTGTACTTTTGCAACATTTGTCAGCACGTCCCTGTACACTTTTGAGAGACCAAAAGTAAAAAGTACCGTCTATTATTGTAACACAATTTTTCCTTCATTGTCAAGATATTTTTCATTTTTATTCTGATCTTTTCACTCTTTGACACTAGCTTTCACCCCTTTTCTAAACCAGAAAAGGAGGCAATTTGCCTCCTCCTTTCTAGTATGGTTTTCCTTTGATTCAAGTTGTCATTTCGGAATTTTTTAACCCTTCTTATCAAAGCCAACCAGACTCTTTTGCAATATTGGCTGCCTCTGTTCGATTACCAGCATCTAGTTTCGAAAGAATATTGGTGACATAGTTTCGGACGGTTCCATTTGATAGATAAAGCCGATCTGCGATTTCTTGATTAGACAAGCCCTGAGCGATTCCCTTTAAAACAGCGATTTCTTGCTCTGTTAACGGATTGGGGTGCGTCATCACCACTTCCATCAATTCAGGCGAATATTCCTTGCGTCCTTCGAGAACAGTATGCAAGGTTTGCATGAGGTCTGCAATGCTTCTTTCTTTTAAGACATAAGCATCCACTCCAGCCTTGACCGCACGTTCAAAATACGTCCGGGGCGCTTGAAGGTCGTCACCACAACCACCTTTGTTTCTAGCTTTTCTGCTCGTATCCACTCCAAGACTTCGAGGCCGGTCTTAACAGGCATTTCTACGTCAAGAATGGCGATATCCACAGACTCTTTTGCTAAGAGTTGGATTGCTTCTTGGCCATCCTTGGCTTGTAGGACAGAATCTACATCTGGTTGAAAGGTAAGCAACTGGCACATAGCATCTCGCAACATACTTTGATCTTCTGCAACAAGTAATTTCATCTTAGTTTCTCTCCTTATAAGGTAGCCGAACCTGCACTTCAGTCGGATGTTTCTGACTGATCACCTTCACTTCTCCTGAAAAAGGAAGGACACGGTCTCGAACAGTATGGAGTTCATCTCCTTTTAGAGAAGCAAAGCCACAGCCATCATCTCTCACTGTTAGAATGAGTTCTTTCTCTGTCCGTTCTAATTTTAAGTAGGCTTTAGACGCTTTGGCGTGTTTGATGATATTGGTCACTAACTCAAGCAAAATCATGGAGGCTGTTGACTCTAATTCCTGAGTTAAGCTAGCTGTATCTAGTTGATTAGCTATTTCCACCTCAATTCCAGCAATTTCTAACATCTTTTTCAAAGTCTCTAGTTCTGATGTCAAAGTTCTAGACTTAAGATTTTCCACAATGGTTCGAACTTCACGCATTGATTCTTTGCTAATTTGCTGTATTTCTCTTAATTCCTTTTCCACCTGTGGATAAGCCTGCATCTGAAAAAGTTGGAGGGCAAGATCCGTCTTCACACTCAACATAGCAAATGTATGGCCTAGACTGTCATGGAGATCCTGACCGATACGATTGCGTTCATTTTCAGCCAAGAAAAGATTAAGCTTAGCATTTTGCTTTCTCTTTTCTTCTTTTATGTCCTCCGACAATCGAATTCGATAAAGACCAAAGGTCATTGCATCGGAAAAGATAAAGGTCACCAAGAAAAAGAGTAGCTGCCAGGGACTAACATGATTGACCATATAGATTCCGGTCAGAATGAACGGTTGCAGGACAATAAAACTGACAAAACGCCAAGAGTGAAAAGAAATCTCATCCAGCTCATAAATAAGGAGATTGGATAAATAAAAGATAAACCATGTGAAACCTGAACTTAGCCAAACAGATGTATAAAAAATGTAGACAAGCATGGACCACCATGCTAGCCACTGCACGGTGCGATTCTGACTGATTAAAACCGAATAGAAGGCAAGTACAAATAGTAGGGTCCATAGCAAGGTTAAAAGCGGGTAATCTCCAACGATGACACCCGCTATAGGAAAGATGATAAACACAATTGAAATATGAAACATATAATGAATGTTTTTAAATTTTTCCAACATAGATTTATTTTACCTCGATCCGTTTTTTCAGTTGAACAACCAAGACGCCAAAGAAAACTGCATAACCTAGTACAACCAAGGCAGCAAGAATGTTAAACTCGTGGTTCTCCAAATAAGTAGAGACGACCTGCATCAGTTGATAGGTTGGAGTCAGCTTTCCAATAGATTGGAGCCATTCTGGGAAGGAATCCAAGGGGAACCACAGTCCACCTAGAACAGCCAAAGCAATATAGGCAATATTTCCAACAACCGTCATCAGTTGAGCACTGGGTAGCAAGCTCACCAAGACCCCCATGCTGATAAAGACCACGCTTCCGATCAGCAAAATAGCACCAATTACCATCCAGTCAAGCCAAGGCAGAGTCACTCCACGGACAAAATGACCAACTGAAAAGACAACTGTAATTGATAACAAGAAAGTCAGTAGGGTACTGAACAGTTTTGATACATAATATTCTACCATAGATACGGGAGAATGTTGAATCAATTTTTGCCAGTTGTTTGTCTTATCAGACTCGAGTGTGCTAGGGATACTGAAAAAAGCACTTGACATGATACTAAAGAGCGTCATGGCAAAAAGATAGGCTTGAAGAGCAATTTCTGGAATATCTGACCCTGACATCATACCAGAAAAGATAAGGTAAAACACACTTGGAAGTCCGATGGATAGCAAGTAGTAGACTGCTTGCCGTTTCATCAGAATGATTTCCACTTTCATGAGACTTGTCATATTTTTCATCGTCAATCTCCTTTAGTCTTGAGTCGTTTCGAAGATACTGTCTAAGAGAGTTCGATTGCGAACTTCAATTTCTTCGATCATGCAGCTCTGTTCTTGCAAGACTTTCCATACCTGGCTGGCTTCTTTGGTTGTGAAGGAAAGAGCATTTTGCTTGATTTCAAGCCCTTGAATCTGGTCCAAAGTGCTGATAACTTCCTGATAAGTTAGTGGTACCGTAAAATGTTTTTCTTGTTCTTCACCACGCATGGCATAAGGTGTCGTATCCCGGATCAATTCACCCTTGTGGAGGACCAAAATGCGGTCAGCCGTATGTTCTACCTCTTCGATATAGTGAGAAGAGTAGACAATGGTGACACCATTTTTCTTTAACTGATTGACAATTTCCCAAAAATGCTGACGTGTCGAGGTATCCATTGCAGCAGTCGGCTCATCTAAAAATAGAATTTTCGGACGACCGATTAAAGTCAACACGAAAGAGAACAAACGTTTTTGCCCACCAGACAACTTGCCCGCTAGCTGATTTTTCTGCTTGTCTGAGAATCTCAGCAAGTCATCAATTTCTTTGTCTGAAAGACTGTCGGGATAAAGTGACTTGAAAAATGATAGAAGTTCTTTCACTTTCAAGCTTTGGACAACTGCATTTTCTTGGGGTAAGACAGAAATAAGCTGCTTTAATCGAGGATCTGTTGGTGCAAAGCCTTGAATGGCTATCTGACCTGAGCTCATGAACTTGTCGCCCAAGAGGCAATCAATCAAGGTTGTCTTCCCTGCTCCGTTAGGCCCGATCAAGGCGACACATTCTCCGTCATTGATTTCAAAGGAGATGTTCCGCAAGATCTCCTTGTCTTTTATTTTCTTACTCAATTTCTCAACTTTAATCACAGTCATGAGATTCTCCTTTCAACCACTTCATTCCCATAGGGAAAACGACAAAAATCATAAATCCAAAACCCCAAGCACCACGAATAAATTGGCGAAGCAAGGTTTGGTCAAACCACCCAGTAAACATTTCCACTAACCATACCAAGAGTGACAGACCGATAAAGAGATAGATGATTGCTTTTTTCATTCCTCAAACTCCTTTTTCACATCTCTGACCAATTTCAAACCTTCTCTGACAAGCCAAGACATCATTCCAAAGCCAGCAAAGAGCTCCCAAGGAAAATGATAGAAACCCTCGTCCAATCCTGAAAACATGAGATAGGTCATAACTCCTGCTGCTACTAAACTCACTGCGATAATCATTTTATTTTTCATTTCTTCTTCCTCCATTTCATACTTCAATTATAGTCTTTTGAAGTTGGCGGAGCTAGATGCTTCTGTCACTAGGAAATATGACAAATGTCATAAAAAAAGAACCGATTTCTCGGTTCTTAAAAATGATTAGTCTGATTCATCGTTTCGTTTCTTTTTACCTAGTAATCCAAGTGTCATGGCACCTGCTAGGGCTGTCAGAATTCCTAGATTTCTCAAGCCATCTTCTTGACTTCCTGTATTTGGAAGTTGATTTTTTTCTACAGAGATGTTTTGAGTCAATTGATCTGGTTTCGAATCAGGTACTGAAAGTTCTTTTTTATCAGACGGCTTCACTTGCTCTGGAAGTTCTACTACTGTTGGAGTATAGAATCCTGAAATAATATTTCCATTACGATCTTTACGGATCACTTTCACACCTTTGGCTTGTCCTACAAAGTCTGCCTCAGGGGTAAAGGTGACGGTGCCATCTGGTGAGATTACGTAAGTTCCTTCACCTGGAATCACTTTTTCAGTTGATCCATCTTCAAAGGTTGGCGGAACTGTCAGATCGACATCACCTGTAAAGTTTGGTTTACCAGTCTGAGTTTGACCTTTAAGACCTTCTGATGTCGCATCACTCACTTGTGTTTGTCCAAGGACAGTTGGTGTGTAGTGAGCAGTAACTACATTTCCATACACATCCAAACGTTTCACAACCAATCCTTTAGCTGTACCAACAAAGTCTGGTTCTGGAGTAAAGGTAATCTTACCATCTTTATCAATTGTATAGCTTCCTTCACCCGGAACAACCATAGTCGTGCTACCATCCTCAAATGTTGGTGGTACAGTCGAATCGATATGTCCTTCAAACACTGGTGTTGCCACTTGTGGTTGGCCTTTTGCTCCTGTAGAAACCGTATCATGACCAGTAGATGGACCTACAACTGTTGGGCGATAGCTTGCAGTAACTGGAGTACCGTTCTTATCCTTGCGGACAATCGTTACACCGGTTCCTTTTCCTACAAAATTAGCTTCTGGAGTGAAGGTCACTGTGCCATCTGGTGAGATTGCATAAGTCCCTTCACCTGGAATCACTTTTTCAGTTGATCCATCTTCAAATGTTGCTGCCACAGTTTCATCGATTGGAACAAGCGGATCACCACCTTCAAATGTTGGGGTACCTGTTTGAACAAGACCCTTAATGTTAACTGAAGAAGTATCT
>NZ_KQ970236.1:178629-226180 GCF_001579025.1 Streptococcus oralis | reverse complement strand
AAGAAGTATCTTTACCAGTTGGCGTTACTTTCGTAAACTCTGGACTGTAGGTCGCAGTCACCGGGGTGCCATTCTTATCTACGCGCTTGACTGTGACTGGATCTGGGTTGCCTACAAACTGCTTATCTGGAGTGAAGGTCACTGTACCATCTGGCGCAATCGTGTAGGTTCCTTGGCCTGGAATAGATTTCTCTTTGCTTCCATCTGCGAAGGTTGGCTCGACTGTTTCATCAATTGGAACCAGTGGATCACCACCTTGGAAGCTTGGAGTGCCCGTTTGTGGAACACCCTGAGGACCTGTGCTCGTTGCGTTAGTGCTGGTTGGAACTACTTCTTTCACCACCGCTTGGTACTTGACAGTAACAGGAGTTCCGTTGACATCCACACGAGTCAATTCAAGTTCTGGTGTTTCACCCTTGAACTGTTTATCAGGAGTGAAGGTCACCTTACCGTCTGCGTCCACTTCAAACTTACCAACATTTGGCACTTCCTTCACAGCTGTCCCATTGTCAAATAGTGGGGTCGAATCAGCTGGGAATGGAACTGAGTCATGGCTTGGAGTGAAGGTCACTTTACCTTCTTGGACTTGACCTTGCAGCCCCCCTGTCTTATCTCCTGTACCAGTTGGTGTTACTTTCGTAAACTCTGGACTGTAAGTCGCGGTGACTTCTGTACCATTCTTATCGACCCGTTTAACCGTTACTGGATCCAGTTTTCCTACAAACTGCTTGTCTGGGGTGAAGGTTACTGTACCGTCTGGTGCAATCGTGTAAGTTCCTTGGCCTGGAATAGATTTCTCTTTGCTTCCATCTGCGAAGGTTGGCTCGACTGTTTCATCAATTGGAACCAGTGGATCTCCACCTTGGAAAGTTGGAGTACCAGTTTGTGGAAGGCCTTGAGGGCCTGTGCTAGTTGCGTTAGTGCTCGTTGGAACCACTTCTTTCACCACCGCTTGGTACTTGACTGTAACAGGAGTGCCGTTGGCATCCACACGAGTCAATTCAAGCTCTGGTGTTTCACCCTTGAACTGTTTGTCTGGTGTGAAGGTCACCTTGCCATCTGCGTCCACTTCGAACTTACCAACATTTGGAACTTCCTTCACAGCTGTTCCATTGTCAAATAGTGGAGTTGAATCAGCTGGGAATGGAACTAAGTCATGGCCTGGAGTGAAAGTCACTTTACCTTCTTGTACCTGACCTTGAAGCCCCTCTGTCTTATCACCTGTACCAGTTGGTGTTACTTTCGTAAATTCTGGACTGTAAATTGCAGTGACTGGAGTTCCGTTCTTATCTAAACGTTTCACGGTGACTGGATCTGGGTTTCTGACAAACTGCTTGTCTGGCGTGAAGGTTACAGTTCCATCTGGTGCAATCGTATAAGTTCCTTGGCCTGGAATAGTCTTCTCTTTGCTTCCATCTTCGAAGGTTGGCTCGACCGTTTCATCAATTGGAACTAGCGGATCACCACCTTGGAAGCTTGGAGTACCAGTTTGTGGAAGCCCCTGAGGGCCTGTGCTGGTTGCGTTAGTTCCTGTTGGGGTTACCTTGGTCACTGTTGGGGTATAAGTCGCAGTTACCGGGGTGCCATTCTTATCCACACGTTTGACTGTGACTGGATCTGGGTTTCCGACAAACTGTTTGTCTGGCGTGAAAGTTACAGTCCCGTCTGGTGCAATCGTGTAAGTTCCTTGACCTGGAATAGTCTTCTCTTTGCTTCCATCTTCGAAGGTTGGCTCAACTGTTTCATCGATTGGAACCAATGGGTCGCCACCTTGGAAGGTTGGAGTACCTGTTTGCGGAACACCTTGAGGGCCTGTGCTTGTTGCGCCAGTTCCTGTAGGAGTTACCTTAGTGAACTCTGGGCTGTAAGTCGCAGTCACTGGAGTGCCATTCTTATCTACGCGTTTGACTGTAACTGGATCTGGGTTTCCGACAAACTGTTTGTCTGGAGTGAAAGTTACAGTTCCGTCTGGTGCAATCGTGTAAGTTCCTTGGTCTGGAATAGATTTCTCTTTGCTTCCATCTTCGAAGGTTGGCTCTACTGTTTCATCAATTGGAACCAATGGGTCTCCACCTTGGAAGGTTGGTGTGCCCGTTTGTGGAACACCTTGAGGACCTGTGCTGGTTGCACCAGTTCCTGTTGGTGTTACTTCTTTCACCACCGCTTGGTACTTGACAGTAACAGGAGTTCCGTTGGTATCCACACGAGTCAATTCAAGTTCCGGTGTTTCACCCTTGAACTGTTTGTCTGGGGTGAAGGTTACCTTGCCTTCTGCGTCCACTTCAAACTTACCAACATTTGGTACTTCCTTCACAGTTGCACCGTTGTCAAATAGTGGAGTTGAATCAGCTGGGAATGGAACAGAGTCATGACCTGGGGTGAAGGTCACTTTACCTTCTTGGACCTGACCTTGCAGACCTTCTGTCTTATCACCTGAACCTGTTGGTGTTACTTTCGTAAACTCTGGACTGTAAGTCGCAGTAACTGGAGTGCCATTCTTATCCACACGTTTCACTGTAACTGGATCTGGGTTTCCAACAAACTGCTTGTCTGGAGTGAAGGTTACTGTACCATCTGATGCAATCGTATAGGTTCCTTGGCCTGGAATAGATTTCTCTTTGCTTCCATCTTCGAAGGTTGGTTCAACTGTTTCATCGATTGGAACCAATGGGTCGCCACCTTGGAAGCTTGGAGTGCCCGTTTGTGGAAGTCCTTGAGGACCTGTGCTGGTTACGTTAGTGCTGGTTGGAATTACTTCTTTCACCACTGCTTGGTACTTGACGGTTACTGGGGTGCCATTAGCATCCAAACGAGTCAATTCAAGCTCTGGTGTTTCACCCTTGAATTGTTTGTCTGGTGTGAAGGTCACCTTGCCGTCTGTGTCCACTTCGAACTTACCAACATTTGGTACTTCCTTCACAGTTGTACCGTTGTCAAATAGTGGAGTTGAATCAGTTGGGAATGGAACTGAGTCATGGCCTGGAGTGAAGGTCACTTTACCTTCTTGGACCTGACCTTGCAGACCCTCTGTCTTATCACCGGTTCCAGTTGGAGTCACCTTAGTAAACTCTGGACTGTAGGTTGCAGTGACTGGAGTACCGTTCTTATCCACACGTTTGACTGTGACCGGAGTTGGGTTTCCAACAAACTGTTTGTCTGGCGTGAAAGTTACAGTTCCATCTGGTGCAATCGTGTAGGTTCCTTGATCCGGAATAGACTTCTCTTTGCTTCCATCTTCGAAGGTTGGCTCAACTGCTTCATCGATCGGAACCAGTGGGTCACCACCTTGGAAGGTTGGGGTACCTGTTTGTGGAAGTCCTTGAGGACCTGTACTGGTTGCGCCAGTTCCTGTTGGTGTTACCTTGGTCACTGTTGAGGTATAAGTCGCAGTGACTGGAGTTCCATTCTTATCTACCCGTCTAACCGTTACTGGATCTGGAGTTCCAACGTACTTCTTATCCGGCGTAAAGGTAATAGAGCCATCTGGATTGATACTGTATTCACCTACACCTGGAACTGTTTTCGTTGACTGTCCATCTTCGAAAGTCATTGGTTTCGTATCATCAATTGGAACAGCTGGATTACCTTCTGTGAAGGTTGGGGTACCTTTTTGCAGTTGACCTTGGATACCTGTGCTGGTTGCGTTAGTGCTGGTTGGAACTACTTCTTTCACTACCGCTTGGTACTTGACCGTAACAGGAGTTCCGTTGGCATCCACACGAGTCAATTCAAGTTCTGGTGTTTCACCCTTGAACTGTTTATCAGGAGTGAAGGTCACCTTACCATCTGCGTTCACTTCGAACTTACCAACATTTTGCACTTCCTTCACAGCTGTCCCATTATCAAATAGTGGAGTTGAATCAGCTGGGAATGGAACTGAGTCATGGCCTGGAGTGAAGGTCACTTTACCTTCTTGGACCTGACCTTGCAGACCTTCTGTCATATCACCTGTACCAGTTGGCGTTACTTTCTCAACAACTGGGGTATAGGTCGTTACAGCCGACTCTCCATTTTTATCCACCACTCCAACTCGAACTGGAGTTGCCGGACCATAGAAGGTTTTCAGTGGAGTAAAGACAATTGTTTTATTTACAAGATCTAAATCGTACGTCCCTTGGTTGGCAATGGTTAGCGAAGTTACCTTTTGTCCATTCTCATCATAAAGAAAGACACTGCTTTGGACTAGGTCAACGGATTTCTTTGCTCCATTAATGGTTGTTGTCCCTTTTGTAAAGTGGACCTCGCTCTCGCTTGCTCTATCCTCATCAAATCGAATCGTTGCTGCTTGCTTCTGCCCTTGAAGGCCTTTAGATTTCGCTGCACTTGCTGAAGGGACAACTGGAAGTGGAACATAATACACCACCCGATACCAGGTAAATTCTTTTTCCAACTCTTCATCTCTAGGATCATCCGCGGTCAATAAATATTCATCGAGAGCTCCTTCTCCCGACATTGTGTTTGCATCAATATCCTCTCTTGGATAATAGCCAGGAATTTCAGGAGAAATCACTTGAGACCAAGTTTGGTCTGCAGACCAGGCTGAGTATGTCACACCAGCTGTCGCATCATTTGGTTGCCGTTTCGCCAAAACCTGGTCAATTCTCTTCGTTCGAGTAAACGAATGAGTCTCAACATGTTTTGGAGGAAGGAGTGATAAATCAGAATGGTTTGTTTTTTTGAGATATTCAAAGTCAATCTCGCGAGTTCCACGAACAGTTTCGGATAGTTCTGTTATCTTGTGTCTAAACTGAAACTTGAATTGTTTTGGACTAGCCGAGTCACCAAAGGTATGATCTGTAAAATCGTTACTGATCAGTTCATATCCTGCATCTTCCAATTCCTTAATTCGACGAGCAGGATCATAAGAAATTGGTCCATTAGGTTTGCCTACAACTGTGTCTACCTGTCCTAGTTGCACTTCCTTAGACGGATCATTTACATCCACAAAAGTGAAACTTGCAGATGACAGTTTGGTGGACATTTGGATAGAAACATTATTGGACTCTGTATACTTAGAATTTCCATTTGCCAGAGCCGAAGAAAGATAAGCTGTAGCACCTGAGGCAGTATCTTGCCCGATAACTGCTCCATCGATAGGAAACTGAACACTACTTCCAGCAGCAACCGGAGCAGTCGAATGCCAACGAACTGCACGAATCTCTGACCAATCCGACACTTGGTCTGCTGCGAGCCATTGTGAAGCATTAATTTCTGTAGCAGTGCCCGCAGTACGACTATATTGAACTTCCCAGCCTGAAGGTGGTGTTAGAGCTTTTGTTAAACTCACTGTAAATTCAGATCCACGATTTCTTGATTCCAGCTGTTTATCACCTTTCATTGGAAGGGATGATAAAACATAGACATCTGAAACAGGCTGTTTCGCTGCGTTTTTATAGGTCACTCTGAAATCAATCTCATCACCAGGATAGTGTTCTTGGGAATTGTAGGCAAAGTGTTGATCTGTCGCCCTTTTCACTTCAGAGTAGACACCGCTCGCTTCTGAGGCCTGTACGATCACATTGAAGTCATGAGAGGTCGAATTTTTCGAAGTAACAGTAATCCCATCTAGTTCCCCCAAGTCATAGCCATTCTGAGCTTGAACGTCAGGAAGTTCTTCATCCCAGAAAGCAATTGCTTTATAGGTATAGGTCCCATTTGGAATTGTCTTGTTTTCCAACTTCAAAAGCGTTGGGGGCATAGAGGAGTCTGGGGTTCCCTTCACTTGGGCATAGTAGAGAGTTTTCCCAGTATCTTTGTAATTATAATAGACCTTAAAATTAAGGTTTCCACTAAAGTTTAATTGAGGGTCAGCCAAATAGGCTAAATGGTAAACTCCCGTCAAGTTTGCGAAGTTCTGAGTAGGGGTGTCTTTACCCGCAGTCCTTGTGATAAAATCTTCTTTAAAACCAGAAGCATCTGTATGTCGATTGAAAACATCCGTTCGAACTCGCCCAATCATTGAAATTTGCTGAACAACACGCGTCAATTCGGCTGAAGCCGTTTGAGAGAAGGAAACAGTGTTGCCAGTATTCTTAAAAGTGAAATCCGTTCTAGAATCCAACTTACTAATCGTCGAATCTTTATAGAGACTTTCCCAATTATTAAAACGTGTTTTGGTCTGGAAAAAAATGCCGAAGTATCATTGGTTGAGGACTTCCTCATCTTGATATTTTTAAACTTGTACTCCAGTTCCTTCACATCTTGCTCTTCCGTCAATCGTAGACTACGGGTGTTACTATTAAAAGTACCTAATAACTCACCTGTAGCTTTATTGTATACTTCTACGGATGCGTCCGGTGAAGAGAAAATTTCATTCCATTGACGCTCCTCAATCACGTTTACTTCCCGATAAGACTCTCGTGAATCCTGTATTTTATGGGTGACCGTATAGTCATTGATAGGATAATCTTTTTCAACCTCTGCGACTGATGAAAGTCGAACATTAGAACGGTATTCTGTTTCACCATAAGAACGAATCATCTCCGAGTCAGACTGATTATAGTGTCTAAATTCAAAGAGAGAAGACTCTGGCTGGTCTGTTTTTTGAACCATGAGAGTATAAGGCAAAACGACCGTATTTTGATAGCTAGTCCCATCTGCTTTTGTATAGATACCCGTCACAGTTAGGTTTTGCGCTTTTCTATTAATATCTGCTACTTTGGCATTCTTTAACTTGAAAGAAATTGGAATGAGCTTGTTTTTATTGTTGTTAATATCTTGAAGCGGATTATTTGCTCTATTAATAGTCAGATGGTAACCCGTCGCATCGGCAGTCCATCCTAGAGCTTTGGCTTCATCTGTCAGCTCATAGCCTTCTTTTAACTCTATATTATAGGTATAGGATGTGACAGGATCAATGATATGCCCTCCGACATCGCTAATACCCATACCATTGATCATACGACCATCAAAGACACCATTTCCATAGTTGAAGTAATCATTTCTTGCCGTATTATTCTTAGGATCTTTCGCACCGTTAAATAGATAGTAGGACACAACCGACGAATCATCGTCAACGATACCATCATTATTTCGATCGTAGCCAATGACCTGATTGTTAGACATTGGTGTCAGACCACCCACCCCGTTTTCTAAGACTTTCCATGTGTGTTCAATACTTCCAAGTTCTTTGAGGACATTGTCATTTTTGTCATAGAGCTTAGCAGTTGCGGTCACCTTGTGGTCTGGTCCAATGGCTTGGACAGCACCTCCCCAGTTCGGAGTCAAAGGATCTATCTGAAAAGTATAGACGAAGTTATAGTTTGCCCCACCTCTCAGATTTGTAGGTTCTATCTTTAAATCAAGGTCCCCATTCGTTTTTTCTTGACTGAACTTTACACCACCAACTGGAGAAGGGGTCAATTTAATAGCTTTCCCATTTTGGAAATGAATTTTGATATACCCACCAGAATAGTCTGCTTCGTGTCCAGTAATACTAAAGGTCAAGGATTCACGGACACTATCTACCGCATGGATATCCTTAATTGGCGAATGAGCTTGAAATACAGCATTGACTTCATCTAGCGATCTCTTGCGTCTAGAAGAAGTTTTCCCACTAGAACTGCCTTCTTCCTTGTTTTTCTGCTCAGTTTGAGTTGATTCTAGAGATTGCTTTTTCTCCTCATCTAAAGAGGGCTGACTTTCCTCCTTCGCATTGTCAACTTGAGAAACTGGTTGGCTCTGAGCGACTGGTGCAGATACTTCTATTTTGGACGGTTCAGTTTTATCCTTCCGGTCCTTAATCGCTTCGTTCTGTGTTACCACTTTTTGAGGCTCAGAAATGACTTCCTGTCCATTCTCAGCACTTTTTTCCTTCTGTTGAATTTCCGCCTGCGTTTGTTGTTCCTTATTGTTGACTTGAGCTTCATCTGCTTGCACTGGTGAAGTAGCCATCACCATAAAGGTTCCTAGCAATACCGAACAGGTCCCAACACTTAACTTTCTAATCGAAAAGCGGGAAAAAGATTGATTAAAAAATTTTTTCTTCATCATTTCTCCTTTATATTCATACTTAATCTAACATAACAGCCTTATCATTATAACTTATAGTAAATAGAATTTCCAATAGAATGTTCATTTCTACAGAAATTTCTTTATAACTCCATTTGCATAAAAAAAGGAAGCTGTAATACCAGCTTCCTTCTGTTATTTTCATTCAATTTTCACGATTATTCCACACTGAAAAGATATGGATATACGGGTTGTTGACCTTGGTGAATCTCTACTTCAACATCTTCAAATTCTTCTGCGATTTCTTGGGCAATTTCATTGGCAAGTTCTTCGCTTCCGTCTTCACCGACATAGAAAGTCACGATTTCACTGTCTTCGTCCAACATATGTTTCAATGTTTCTGTCAAGGTTTGGTGCATGTCAGGGTTTGACACGAGGATTTTCCCATCAACCATACCAAGATTGTCATTTTCATGAATTGCTAATCCATCGATAGTTGTATCACGAACAGCTGTTGTTACACTACCGCTGATGACATCACCAAGGGCTGCAGTCATACGTTCTTTGTTTTCTTCGATTGATTTGCTTGGATCAAAGGCAAGAAGACTGGTCAAACCTTGAGGAATTGTACGTGCTTCTACCACAACAGCAGGTTGTTCAAGCACTTCAGCCGCAGACTGAGCTGCCATAAAGATATTTTTGTTGTTCGGCAAGAAGATGATGTTGCGAGCATTGACCTGTTCAACAGCCTTGATAAAGTCTTCTGTTGAAGGGTTCATCGTCTGACCACCTTCGATAACATAATCCACACCTTGAGCACGGAAGATATCTGCCAAGCCTTGACCTGCTACTACTGCGATAAGGGCGTATTCCTTCTCTTCAGCTGGCTTGCTGATTTGAGCTTCTTTTTCTACTTGAGCTTCGTGTTGGTTGCGCATATTATCTACTTTAACCTTGATCAAGCTACCATATTTGAGACCTTCTTGCATGACAAGACCTGGATCTTCTGTATGAACGTGAACTTTGACGATCTCATCATCGTTGACAACAAGTAGAGAATCGCCTAAGTCATTCAAGTAGTTACGGAATTCATCGTAGTCAAAGTCCTTAGAATAAGTTGGACCTTGTTTGAGAGCTACCATGATCTCCGTACAGTAACCGAAGGTAATATCCTCAGTTGCCACATGCCCTGCTACAGACTTGTGGTGCTCTGCATTGATCATTTCACTCATGTTAGCAGGAGTCGCTACAAAGTCTTCAGAAGCACTGTATTCACCAGTAAGAGCTGAAAGGAATCCTTCATAGATAAAGACCAAACCTTGACCACCTGAGTCTACCACACCAACTTCCTTCAATACTGGAAGCATTTCTGGTGTCTTAGCCAAAGCTGCTTTTGCGCCTTCCAAGGCTGCACGCATGACCTCAACAGCATCATCTGTTTGCTCCGCTTTTTTCTTGGCACCAATGGCTGCACCACGAGAAACAGTCAAAATAGTTCCTTCGACTGGTTTCATAACAGCCTTGTAAGCTACCTCGACACCAGATTGGAAAGCAAGAGCCAAGTCTTGACCTGTTAATTCATCTTTTTCCTTGATAGCCTGAGAGAAGCCACGGAAGAGCTGAGAAGTGATAACCCCTGAGTTCCCACGCGCACCCATCAAGAGCCCTTTGGCAAGAATGCTCGCTACTTCTCCAACTGTAGAAGCAGGCTTGTCTGCTACTTCTTTGGCACCATTTTCAATGGTCATTCCCATGTTTGTCCCAGTATCTCCATCTGGAACTGGAAAGACGTTCAATGAATTGACATATTCTGCTTGCTTATTCAAACGAGTTGATGCAGCCTGCACCATCTCTTGGAATAAACTGGTAGTAATTTTTGACACGATTATTCTCCTACAACTTTGATATTTTGAATGTAGACATTCACAGTCTGAGCAGTAATCCCTAGTTGATTTTCTAAACTAAAACGAACACGCTCTTGAATGTTTTTTGACACTTCGCTTATCTTTACTCCGTAGCTCAATACGGTATAAACATCAACTGCAATGCTACCATCTTCGGCTGCTTTTATAACAACACCCTTAGAATAATTTTCCTTACCAAGAAGGGCTTGGAAATTGTCTTTGAGGGCATTTTTACTAGCCATACCGACCACACCAAAAATCTCAGTTGCGGCACCACCTACTACGGTTGCAATCACTTCATCTGTCAGTTCGATTTGACCATCTTTTGTATTAATTTTTACAGTCATTTTTTTTACCTCAACTAGTTGATACTCTATTTTATCATATTTCAGCCCAAGTGTAAAAGCAGAATGCTGTATCGGCGGATATTTACTCTATTTTTCAAATGATTTTATCCTTAGAGCAAAAGAAAAAGACCTAAGCGGTCTTTTCATTTTTATTAAACGCGTTCAACTTTACCTGATTTCAAAGCACGAGCTGAAGCCCAAACTTTTTTAGGTTTACCATCGATAAGAACAGTAACTTTTTGAAGGTTTGGTTTTACGGCACGTTTTGTTTGGTTCATCGCGTGTGAACGGTTGTTTCCTGATACAGTCTTACGACCTGTAAAGTAACATACTTTAGCCATTGTGTTTTCCTCCTATTAGATCTAATATAGCGGATGTGCTAGCACCACATACCGTACTATGTTATCACACTTTCTCTATTTTGGCAAGGAAATTCGGAGACTTTTTTTATTTAACGTAAACAACTCCAAGTTTACCAAAAGCGACTTCTCCACGGATAATCAAGGTTTTGTTTGTTGGCGCTACAGGAGCATCTGCCTTAGCTGCACCAAAGGAGGTTTCTACTTTCAAATCGACACGCCAGTGTTGTGGAACATAGACGGTTGCATTCCCGAAGGCCACTTCAATATTTAAAGTTGCAAAATCACCTAACATCTCCGCATTATCATAGTAGATTTTAGCATCCCCAAAAGCGACTTCCACTTGGTCATCTACGAGATCTTGATCTTGCTTATAGAAGGTCCCGCTACCAAAAGCGACTTCCTTATCCGTGACGACTGTTTTTTTCCCATTGTACCACCATTTTTTTTCATTCCAAAACTTACTTGAATGCGTCAAATAACCAACACCTAGCACTGCTAAGATACTAGCCCAAAACAAAGACTGGTTTGGAATAGGAAAAATGTTATAAAAATGATTCGCAATCATTAAGGCTACTAGAGCGGTAAAAACTGCTGATGTTAGATGACGACGAAGCAAAGCTTCAACTGATTGGTAAGCAAAAAAGACGATACCAATCAAAGGCCATATTTTACCATCCAAAGAAGGAATTCCAAAATTCCCTTGCAGCAAGATCCAAGCTGCTAAAACCAATAAAACAATACCAAATGCTTTCTTTTTCATGTTTTTTACCTCATGTTTCTTAGATTTTCTTTTAGGAGGGATTGGTAATGCCGTGAGACATGAACCTCCTTGTGCGTCTGATAAAAGGAAATGGTCCCCGTTCCTGAAAAGGACTTGTCCACTGAGTAAATCTGACGGATGTTTGCGATCGTTGACTTGGAAACTCGACTAAAATAGCGAGGCAGGATGGACTCCAACTCATAAAGTTTGAGACGTACTTCATAGGCTTCCTTCTGGTTATGAGCATAAATCTTGCTCCCTTCTGTTTCAAAGAAGAGAATTTCTGACAGGTCTAGATAATATTCACCTGTCCCCTTGTAAAAAGTCAACCTCGGAGCCTTTGACTCTTGCAAAAGTCGTTGCAAATCTGCAATTTCATCTGTCAAAGTGGGTGTCTTGATGACAATTTCAGTCTCCTCTAAATTGCCGTCAATCTCAATTCGTAACTTCATCACATCTCCTTTCTGACTCTACTATATCAAAGCTAAGTTAGGAATACAAGGGCAAAAAAGCAAGTGGTCAATTTGAAGCAGTAAGTGGTTGTAGGACTAGCTTAACTTACATGTCAAAATAAGAAGAAAAGGAGCCCCCACATGAGACCACAAGCATAGCCAACCAAGACATCCTTGGGATAATGAACACCCCCTAAAACCCTCACCAAGCCCAGCAATGCTGAGAAGAGCAAGCATGTTAAGCCAACAGGTAGACTAGCATGCAGACAGGCCATGGAGATGATAGTTGCCGAAAAAACATGGCGACTGGGCATCGACTGTCCCGAACTGTCCTTGTCAAGCAGAGGACTGATGTCCCAAGTTTCATAAGGTCGTGGGTGGTTGATTTTCTTACGAAAAAGAGACAAAATCACAAAACCTGATGCAGGAATAAGCACATAAACCCCAACTTGCTGACCCAATCCTAGTTGCAGGTAAGTGGTGACTAGTAAGGTCAGATAGACCAAGGGCATGGCGACTGTCATCAAACGATTGAAACTGCGTAACAGAAATAGAAGGGTGGGATGGCTGGTGAGCCTAGAGCTGATATTTCGATACCATTCTTGATAATTTTTCATTTATACTTCTCATTCATTACTTTGTTTTCGTCTACAGGTGAGACGTTTGTCTTCTAGTATAGTGCAGAAAAAGAAGGCCGTCAAGCCTTCTTTTGATTTATTCTTCTGCTTCGTCTTCTGTAAACTGACTATTATAGAGATCCGCATAGAAACCACCTTGAGCCATGAGTTCTTCATGATTGCCTTGTTCGATGATATTTCCATCTTTCATGACCAAGATCAAGTCTGCATTTCGGATGGTTGACAAGCGGTGGGCGATGACAAAGGAAGTTCGACCTTCCATCAAACGGTCCATGGCTTTTTGAATCAACTCCTCTGTACGTGTGTCGACTGAGGATGTCGCTTCATCCAAAATCAAGAGTGGTGCATCTTTGATAAGGGCACGAGCAATGGTTAAGAGCTGTCTCTGTCCGACTGACAAGGTCACTGTATCATCTAAAATAGTATCGTATCCATCTGGTAGGGTCATGATAAAGTGGTGGATTCCTACTGCTTTTGCTGCTTCAATCATTCGTTCATCACTAATCCCTGTTTGGTTGTAGATGAGATTATCACGAATGGTTCCTTCAAAGAGCCAAGTATCCTGCAAGACCATTGAAAAGGCATCGTGCACTTCAGAGCGCTTCATGTCCTTGGTATCCACACCATCAATGCGGATACTTCCCTTATCTAGCTCATAGAACTTCATCAAAAGATTGACAATGGTTGTCTTCCCAGCCCCAGTCGGTCCAACGATTGCGACCTTTTGACCTGCATGAGCTGTCGCAGAAAAATCATGGATGATGGTGCGCTCTGGTGTATAGCCAAAGGACACGTGATCAAAGACTACTTCCCCTTTCATGTCGCTCAATTGTCTCTCCTTATGAGATTCATCCTGCATCTCAGCTTCAGCTAGAAATTCTAATACACGAGTCATGGCTGCACTCGCTTGTTGCAGGCTCGTAATCCCTTGGGCAATCTGTGACAGAGGTTGGGAGAAGGTCCGTACGTAAACCATAAAGGCTACGATAATCCCTATAGTGATATGCCCTTCTAACGCCAGCGCGGCCCCAACGATGATGACTAAGACATAACTAAAGTTCCCAACAAAGAACATGGCTGGCATCATGATACCAGAGATAAATTGAGATTTCCAGATACTGTCATGCAAGTCTTGGTTTAACCCTGCAAATCTCGCTTTGGAGGTGTCCACTGCGTTGTAGCTGGTCACTACATTATGGCCAGAGTACATCTCTTCCACATAACCATTGACGGCTGCTAGATTATTTTGTTGGGCTTTAAAATAACCCTGTGACTTGGCCATGATTACGGAAACCGCCGCAAAACCAACAAGCGTAGAGACCACTGTTACGAGAGCTAAAATCCAGTTCATCCCAAACATGGTCACCAAGACAGCAATCAACAAGAAACTAGCTGAAAGAACTGTCCCTAGACTTTGGTTGAGAGATTGCGCTGCTGTATCCACATCATTGGTCACGCGCGAAAGGGTGTCTCCTTGTGAATGACGGTCAAAATAGCCAAGTGGCAAACGATTGATTTTTTCAGCGATAGCCGTCCGCAAGCGTTTTGAAAAATGTTGGATACTCGTTGAAAATATATAGGCCTGTGTATAATTAAGGATAGCTCCAAACACATATAGGACAACCAAAAATCCAGCAATGTTTGACACAGCTACCAAGTCGATTTCTGTAGCCAAGCCATCTGAAATCAAGTTAGTAATTTCTTTAATCTTAGTTGGACCATAAACGGTAATGATACTTGAAATGACTGCAGCCACAACTGCTATTAGGAGAGGGAGTTGGAGGCCTGCCATATAAGGTTTGCACTGTTTCCAGACCGAAACTTTTTTATTTTCCATGTTCCAATTCCTCCTTCGATAGTTGTGAGTAGGCAATTTCTTGGTAGACTTCGTTGGTAGCTAGAAGTTCCTTGTGGGTGCCTTGTCCCACGACTTTACCTTGATCCAAAACTAAGATCAGGTCGGCGTCCATAATGGTAGAAATCCGTTGCGCTACGATGAGCTTGGTCATGGATTTTGTTTTCTCAGCTAGCTCTTGGCGAAGGACACGATCTGTCTTGTAGTCCAAGGCTGAGAAAGAGTCATCAAAGATGAGAATCTCTGGTTTACGAGCCAAGGCATGCGCAATGGCCAAACGCTGTCTTTGACCTCCTGAGAAGTTGGTTCCTCCTTGGGCCACTTCTGATGCAAGTCCTGCTTCCTTTTCCTCAATAAAGCTTTTAGACTGGGCCAATTCAAGAGCTTGCCACATAGCAGCCTCGCTTAGAGGAGTTTCTTTGCTCTTACCAAAGTCCAAGTTCCCCTTGACATCTCCTGAGAAGAGGACTGCTTTTTGTGGAATATAGCCGACCTTATTGCGCAAATCTTCCAAATCGTAATCTTGCACATTAACTCCGTCCACTAGGATTTGTCCATCTGAAACGTCGTAAAAACGTGGCAAGAGGTTGACAAGCGTAGACTTACCTGATCCAGTCGATCCGATGAAGGCTACGGTTTGACCCGCTTCTGCTTTGAAAGTGACATGTTCCACGACTGCTTCTGAGTTTTTAGAGTAGCGGAAGGTTACATCGCGGAATTCCACTTGTCCTTGAACTGAAGGATCCGCTGTCTGTGTATGACTAGGATTTTCAATAGAAGAATGCAGATCCAATACTTGATTGATACGTCCTGCCGAAACCAAGGTACGAGGAAGAACAATAAAGAGTGCTCCCATGAGAAGGAATCCCATCACGACCTGCATAGCATAGGACATGAAGACCACCATATCACTAAAGAGTGGCAGACGTTCTGCCAAACTTGCATCGTTGATAATGTAGGCACCAATCCAGTAAATAGCTAAACTTAGTCCACTGGAAATCGCCATCATAATCGGGTTCATAATGGCCATCAATCGATTGACAAAGAGATTGAGACGTGTTACCTCATCGTTGGCTGCTTCGAATTTTTCATCTTGGTAATCTTCGGCATTGTATGCGCGAACAACTCGAATCCCAGTCAAGCTTTCACGAGTGATGCTATTGAGTTTATCTGTCAATTTTTGGATGACCGATTGTTTTGGAAAAGCCAGAGTCATAAGAACAGTGGTCATCAAGACATTGACAATAACAGCCACAAGGACCGCCCAGAGCCAGTATTCCGATTTCCCAAGGATTTTTCCAATGGCCCAGATAGCCATAATCGGCCCACGAGTAACCACTTGCAAGCCCATGGTAAAGAGCATCTGTACCTGGGTAATATCATTGGTCGTCCGAGTCAAAAGACTTGGGATTGAAAAGCGCTTGATCTCTGTCTGTGAAAAATCTAAAACGCGATGAAATACGTCTCTACGTAGATGGGTTGTATAGGATGCTGCAACACGAGCAGCAAAGAAACCCACCATAACAGATGAAAAGAAAGCCAATAAAGACAAACCAATCATCTTCGCAGCTGGTGACCAGAGTTCACCCAACTGCGTTCCAGACGTTCCCAGTAATTCTGTAATTTGCGAAATATAAGTCGGCACCTCTAACTCGAGATAGACCGAGAAACAAGTGAACAGAATCGTAAGGACAATCATTCCCCACTCTTTTCCTGTAATACGTTTAGCGAGTTTCTTCATTCTCTCCTCCTATCTTCTCAACATTTTCTTGCAACTGACCGAGAACCTTTTCAAAGATTGCCAAGTCTGACTTTGAAACACCCTCTAGCAGACTCTGATCAATCCGATCAAAAAATGCCTTAACTTTTTGCATCTGCGAACGCGATTTCTCCGTCAGGCGAACAAATTTTGCCCGCTTATCGCTCGGGCTGGCCTCTAGCTCAACCAAACCATTTTGCACCATACGCTTGACTAGATTACTCGCCACAGATTTGGTAATATTGAGTTCCTGCTCGATATCCTTAATCAAGACCAGTTCCTCTTTTTGTTCACAATGATCTAAAAAACGCAGAACCTGCCCTTGCGGTCCACCCATAAATTCAATGCCACATCGCTTGGCTTCTTTCTGTACCATCAGATGAACCTGGTGTCCAAAACGTTTGAACATTAACATCGGCTTGTCCATGATTGCTCCTTTCTCATGATGAATATAGTTCTCACAAGAACTATTTAAGTTTCAATGAGAACTATTTTATCATTTTCAGAAAAGATGTCAAGAAAAAAGTTTTCATGAGAACTATCTTAGTTTAAATTGACATTAGGCAATATTTTTTCTATAATAAGCACTAACTACTGTGGATAGAAATCCATTCATTCGATGAAGGGAGAAAACTTTCAAATGAAACCAGAAGAACAACGAGTTTTGGGAATCTTAGCAACCATTTTTGGAGCCATCGCACTGTTAGGATCCTGGATCCCGTTTATTAACTATCTATCGTTTTTCATCGCCATCGTCGCATTTATCTTGGGGATTATCGGCCTTATCGTCAACCTCAAAAAAAGAAAAACAATGGCCATTATCGGAACATCCCTCGCAGTTGCTTCTGTTGTACTTTTCTTTACGACCCAGGTACTGTACGCTAATGTCTACAAAGAGTTTGTCAGGGAGTTTAACCGTTCCTATAGAGAGGCAAGTTCCTCAATGGAACGCGAAGAAGAAAGCGACTTGACAGATGATAGCGCCTATTCCATCCCTGAGGAGGAAGAAAACGATACCTTCACCTGGACCCAAGAACAGTTCGACACCTTAATCGAAGGTGACCTTGACAACAAAGGAAAAGGTGGTACCAACTACAAGGATATTATCAAAAAACACGGACTACCAGACTCTGAGTTTGACTCCACTATCGGAGGCTATGATACGAGAAAAATCACCTATATCTCCATTGGAGACAAGATCAAGACCGTTACCTTAACTTTTGCAAAACAAGACAATGGACAGCTCTTGCTCGTCCAAAAACATGCAGTCGGTCTAGGTCTAGAAAAAAGCAAGAAACAAAACGACTCTGAAAGCAGAGTCTAAGTTCTAATATCAAAAAAAAACGAACAGCTAGTAAAACTGTTCGTTTTTCTATTAGAATCCATCTACGTTTGTGTAGATCTTTTGTACATCTTCGTCGTCTTCAAGGACGCTGTAAAGTTTTTCAAAGGTTTCAAGGTCTTCGCCTGACAATTCCACTTCAGACTGAGGAATCATTTCCAATTCAGTCACTTGGAATTCTTCGATGCCAGACTCACGAAGGGCAACGATAGCCTTGTGGAGGTCTGTTGGAGCAGTGTAAACCGTGATTGTTCCTTCTTCTGCTTCTACATCGTCCACATCCACATCTGCTTCGAGCAATTGCTCAAAGACCGCATCAGCGTCCTCACCTGCAAATACGATCACACCTTTGTTATCAAAGAGGTATGAAACTGAACCTGAAGCACCCATGTTTCCGCCATTTTTACCAAAAGCTGCACGGACATTGGCTGCAGTACGATTAACGTTAGAAGTCAAGGTATCCACAATCAACATAGAACCATTTGGTCCAAATCCTTCGTAACGTCCTTCTGTAAAGGTTTCGTCTGTGTTTCCTTTTGCTTTATCAATCGCTTTATCGATAACGTGTTTCGGCACTTGGGCTTGTTTCGCACGGTCGATAACGAATTTCAAAGCAGTGTTTGATTCTGGGTCTGGATCACCTTTTTTTGCTGCTACATAGATCTCTACACCAAATTTTGCATATACTTTAGAGTTAGCTCCATCTTTAGCCGTTTTCTTGGCTACGATATTGGCCCATTTACGTCCCATTAGGAATCTCCTTTTTTCACATTTTAATCTTTCTTATTATAACACAAGTCTTTTCGATTTTCACTAGAGGAAATGGATTTTATTCAGCAAATCCAGCTAGGATTGTCCTTTGGCTGCCAAGATTGCCTTGCCTTCTTTTATCAGGGGATGGCGGAAAAGTGAAAAGTACAGTTGGGTGGTCATGGCAACCCAGATAAGGGGTTCGCAAAGGATAACTCCCCTATAGCCTGCCCAAGGGATAATCAAGACCACAAAAACGATTTTCCCGATTAGTTCTATAAAGCTGGAAACTAGAGGAAGGACTTTCTGCCCCAATCCCTGCAAGCAATTCCGATAAATCAGCAAAAGGCTCAAAATCGGATAAAAGACTGAACTGATTTGCAGGTAGAGGCTACCATTTTCTACCAAGTAGGTATCTGTCGAACTGGCCAAGAAAGAAACCAAACTAGGACTGGCAAAAAAGAGGAAGATACAAACAAAACCTGCCCAGGACATACTCAAACGACTCCCAATACCAAGACCTTGGACTATGCGATCTGGTCGCTTGGCCCCAAGATTCTGAGAGGCAAAGGTCGTCATAGCAGAAGAAATAGCCGTCATTGGAAGGAGAGCAAAGGCCATAATGCGTCTAGCTGCTGTTTGAGCACTAATAATCACAGCTCCAAAGGTATTGACAGAAGACTGTAAAATCACGCTACCAATGGACACAATCGAACTCATCAGACCCATGGCCAAACCTTGTTCTAAAAGATCCGCGTACAAGGCCTTGTTCCATTTAAAATGCTTGAGTTGAGGGAGCAGTTCTGGAACACTCTTGCGGATATAATAAAAGCAGAGAAGCGCTGACAAGCCTTGTGAAATAATAGTAGCAAGCCCCGCAGATTGAACTCCCAGATGCAATTGCGTAATAAAATACAAATCTAGCACCACATTAACCAAGGCAGAAAAAATCAGAAAGCCAAGAGCTGCTAGACTGTCACCAATAGACCGCAACAAGCCTGCAAAGAGATTATAGGCGAAGCTGACACCGACACAGGTCACTATCATAGAAATATATTGATAGGATTGGAGAAGGATTTCTGCAGGGGTATCCAGGTATTGCAAGAGTGGATACAGACCGACAAATCCCATCAGCATGACCACAATGCTCAAAAGAGCACCTAAAACCCAAGTTGCTGCTACTGCTTCCTTGATCTTTGTAAAATTCCGAGCCCCATAATAGCGGGCAATGACGATCCCCATCCCATTGCCAACACCAAGCGTAAAGCCTATAATCAAGTCAAAAATGGCCGTTGTCGCCCCTACTGCAGCCAAGGAATCTTGACCAAGAAATCGCCCAACAATCAAGACGTCAGCTGTATTATAGAGCTGTTGGAAAATATTAGACAGCAAGATGGGAAAGGCAAAGCTTAACAGCGCAGGAAGAATAGGACCATGTATCAAGTCCACGGATCGTTTCTTATTCATAAAGCTATTATATCAGCTTTCTAATGGAGCGACAAGGCTCTGTCACTAAGTTTGCAATCAATTGCTTACAGAGAGACAATTTGCTATAATCAAGAAAAGGAGGTCATTTATGAGTTTGACCAGTCAATTAATTACCGATGTATTTCCTGATCTGGATAAGGTTGAAAAGCTAAACAAGGAAGCATTCCCTGAGGAAGAACGAGTTCCTCTGTCAGAGTTTTTGCGCTATCAAGACCGAGAAGACGTTCACTTTTTTGCCTTTTATAACCAAGAAGAGTTTGTCGGCTTTGCTTTTGCCATCTCCAATCCAAAGGCCTTCTATATCAGTTTTTTTGCCATCATGCCCCACTTGAGAAGCCACGGATATGGAAAAGAAATCATCGAAAAGCTGACTGATTTTTACCAGCGAACCATGTTACTGGAAGTCGAGCGATTGGATGAAGAATGCGATAACTTGGAGCAGAGAAAGGCACGCATGGATTTCTATCGCCAAAATGGTTTCAAAACAGCCAACGCTTTTCTAGAGTACGATGGTTTGAGTTTTGAAATTCTCTACCGTGGCGACCATTTTGACGAAGAAGCCTATCGCGACATCTTCCAAAAGCTACAGAATGAACATTATTTTGACTTTCATATAGAGTATCGTCGTTTTAGTGATCATTAGCTCGTTTGAGTTAGATAAAAAAGTAGCAGAAAATCTGCTACTTTAATTTTTATTCTTCAATTTCGATTTCAAGTCCGTCGCCTAGGTCAAGCGTTACTTCTTGGCTAGGTGCTAGATCTTCTGCGACAGAGATAGGAGTTGTCCCTTCTTCATCTTCAATCAAGCCATATTGAACACGAACTTGATGGTCAATGGCATCAAAGATTTCTGGGTGATCCGCCAAGTATTTCTTAGCATTTTCAGATCCTTGTCCGATTTTTTCACCCTTGTAAGAGTACCATGCTCCCGCTTTTTGGATGATATCGAGATCACTTGCAATCTTCAAGAGCTCACCAGTCTTAGAGATTCCTTCTCCGTACATGATTTCAACAAAGGCTTCCTTAAATGGTGGAGCCACCTTGTTTTTCACGACCTTGATCTTGGTTTCCTTACCGACATTGGTATCTTTTTGGTCACCAGTTCCCTTGATTTGTGTGCTTCCACGAACATCCAAACGGACTGAAGCGTAGAATTTCAAAGCACGTCCACCAGGTGTTGTTTCTGGATTTCCAAACATAACCCCAACTTTTTCACGCAATTGGTTGATAAAGATGGCAATTGTTTTGGTTTTATTGATAGAAGCTCCGAGTTTACGCATGGCCTGGCTCATCATACGAGCCTGCAAACCAACGTGACTGTCTCCAATATCCCCATCAATTTCCGCACGAGGTACAAGGGCTGCAACTGAGTCAATAACGACGAGGTCAACTGCACCTGAGTCAATCAATTTTCCAGCAATTTCAAGACCTTGCTCTCCTGAGTCTGGTTGTGACAAGAGCAATTCGTCAATGTTCACACCAAGGGCTGCAGCATAGGCTGGGTCAAGAGCATGTTCCGCATCGATAAAGGCTGCAATACCACCTTCTTTCTGTGCTTGCGCAACAGCGTGAAGGGCAACCGTTGTCTTACCAGATGATTCTGGTCCATAGATTTCGATGATACGTCCTTTAGGATAACCACCTGAACCAAGGGCAATGTCCAGAGCCAATGAGCCTGAGCTCATCACTTGAACTTTTTGCTCCGCGCGCTCACCCAAGCGCATGATTGAGCCTTTACCAAAGTCTTTCTCAATCAATTTAAGAGCATCGTTCAATGCTTTTTCACGGTCAGCTCCAAATTTTTTCCCAATTTCATCTAATTTTTTTGTTGGTTTTTTCGCCATTTTGTTCTCCTATATTCTACTGGTCCTTAGACCTATCTTTCATTATACCAAAATTTAGTCACTTAATAAAGCCTTGCGAACTAGGTTAAAGGCATGCATGACCGCAATATGTCGAACATCTGCTCGACTCCGTCCTGCAATATTGGCCTTGATCACCTCTGTCCCTTTTGCATGTGCCAATCCAATAAAAACTGTACCAGCTGGATGCCCCTCTAGGCTATCTGGCCCTGCCACACCCGTCAAACTAACTCCATAATCAGACTGAGTCTTGATCCGTGCCTGCTCTGCCATTTTTCGAGCCGTAAACCCAGAAACAACCCCGTGTTCTTTTAGCTCTTGCTCGGAAATATCCAACATCTTGGACTTTTCTTCTAGGCTGTAAGTGACAAAACCGCCATTAAAGATTGCTGAGACGCCCGAAAAGTCTGCTAATGTCGCTTGAAAGAGACCTGCCGTCAAGCTTTCTGCCGCAGTAATGCTTTTCTGTCTCTTCTTTAGCTCTTCTACAACGACACTTGCGAGACTGGTTTCTTCCCCATATCCATAACAGATGTCTCGTAGAGAAATTCCCTCGAAAGTTTGGCGACTCAAGATTTGATTTTCTAAGATATCCAGTGCTTGATCAGCCCTTTCTTGACTAACTGCTTTTGTAGACAAACGCAAGGTCACTTCTCCCGTCTTGGCATACGGCGCCAAGGTCGGATCGGTTTGATGGTCAATCAAATCCGCCAAAATGGTCACCAACTGACTCTCCCCAATTCCAAAGAAACGGAGCACTCGTGAGTATAACTTGGTACCAGTCATTAACTTGGGTAAGAGTTGATTTAAGACCATGGGTTTCAATTCACTAGGTGGTCCTGGGAGGACCACGTAGGTCACGCCATCCACTTCTGACACCCCTCCTACTGCTAAACCTGTCTCATTTGGCAGTGGAGTCGCCCCTTCTACAATTTGGGCTTGGCGCTCATTATTCGGTGTCCGAGCATAGTCAGGTCTATGAGCAAAGAAAATATCCAGTTTCTCTTGCGCTTGAGGGTCAAACACTAGATCTTTTCCCAAAAATTTTGCCAGGGTTTGTTTGGTCAAATCATCCTCGGTTGGTCCCAAGCCCCCTGTCAAAATCACAAGATTACTACGTTGACTCGCAATCTCAAGCAAGGACAAAAGACGAGCTTCATTATCTCCAACAGCTGTTTGGAAGTAGACATCTACCCCGATTTCGGCTAGTTTCTCTGATAAAAACTGAGCATTGGTATTGACAATCTGCCCTGTTAAAATTTCTGTTCCAACAGCAATAATTTCTGCTTTCATGTTTCCTCCTACTTATCTATTCGAATTTTTTTGAAAAAATCGCAGGAAATTTCCCACGATTTGATTCTTTTCTTATTCTGCTTCTTCGTTTGAAGCGTTCGTACTGGTTGAAGGTGCTGTCCGACCAAAGGCTGTTTCGTACAGTACCGCATTGGTTTCCAATTCTGTCACTGGCTCTTTACCTAGCGAACTACGCAAGAGATTTTGCATTTCGAGCATATGTTCTGAAGTGACAATCTGATAAGAAATTCCCTGTAGCTCAGCATCTTCCCCACGCAATTGATGCGTTTCGATATTCTTGAAGGAATCTTGATAGCCGAGCAATTGTGGAATGCTCTTAGCTGATAAGTCCACATTGGTCTGCATGTTATCACTCAAAGCTTTGAGGATGCCTTGATAATGACTCACACTGTTTAGGCTCAAAACCTTCTCAACGATTTTTTGAATGACTTCACGTTGGCGTTTTTGACGACCATAGTCTCCCTCTGGGTCTTGGTAACGCATCCGTGAATACACCAGAGCTTCCTCACCATTCAAGGTTTGTTCTCCAACACCGATAGAAATCTTATTAAACTCCTCTTGGTCAGCAATCGAAATTGGGAAACCGAGTGTATTGTTGACGGTGATCCCACCAACTGCATCCACTAATTGTTGAAGCCCTTGCATGTTAACCATCACATAGCGGTCAATATGGATATTCATCATCTTTTGAATAGTAGAAATTGCAAGTTCCGCACCACCATTAGCATAGGCCGCATTGAGTTTGGCTTCCTGAACTTGACCGTTTCCAGTCTCAATCTTGGTCAAAATATCCCGTTCTAAGCTCATCATAGTGGTTTTCTTTGTTTTGGGATTAACCGTCAAGAGAATCATGGAATCACTATTCCCCGCCCACGGGTCTGTACGTTCCACATTTCCCGTATCTACACCCATCAAGAGGATAGTCAGAGGCTCCGTCGCTTCGATAACATTGGTTTCTTCCCCGATTTTTTTGTAAGTCTTTTTACTTAGGGTTTCTGTTCCCTGTTGGTAGATGGTATAGCCATAAACCGCTACACCTAAAACTGTTACTGCTAGGAAACCTAGCACCATTCCAATTAATTTTTTAATCATCTCGTTATTTATTTATCAGCTTGCCCATAAGACAAACATCTAAAAATATCCCTTCTGCTAAATAGGCTCCTCGTTCTTGTAAGCCTTCTGTGATAAATCCCATTTTTGAATAGAGGTGGATAGCGGCCTCGTTTCGTTTTTGTACACTGAGTTGCAAACGGCGCAAGACACCACTGGATTTAGCCCACTCGATGCCTTCTTCTAGAAGTATAGTCGCCAAGCCTTGGTTCCAGAATTTCTTTCGAACTGCTAGAAAAACATCACCGATATGTCGAACTCTTAAATGTTGGTCCGCTGTGATATTTAAGACTCCTGCAATCTCATCATTCAGTAAGGCGAGGAGAGTAATTTGATTCTCTGATGCAGCTTGTTTTTCGATAAAAAGAGCCATTTCAGAAGCTGTCATCATGATACCATTTTCATCCAAGCTGGTAAAATCTGTCTCTTGACCGACACAATCTAAAAATGCAATCAAGGCTGTAGCATCTGAAATCTCTGCCTCACGAATACACAACTCATACTCCATCTTGAAGCTCCTTGATGAGTTGTTCAGCCCGAGAGCCATGAGCCGTAAAATGAAGACAACGACCCTCAGCTTCTTTCAAGATTTCCAACTCCAAATAAGAATCTGGTAAATCCTCACCCAAAAGATGCCCCCACTCAATAACAGTCACACCACCACCAAAGAGAAACTCATCCAAGTCAATAGAATCAGCATCACCTTCGATACGGTAGACATCCAAGTGGTAAAGTGGCAAACGCCCTTCGTACTCTCTGACAATGGTATAGGTTGGACTTTTAATCATCTGATGGATATCCAAGCCCTTAGCAAGGCCCTTAGTAAAGGTTGTTTTACCCGCACCCAACTCTCCAGTCAAGATCAGAACATCGTCTTTTTGAAGCAAATGACCTAATCTTTCTCCGAGAGCTAGAAGCTCTTCTTCATTTTTTGTGTGCATGCTACTATTATACCAAAAAGTTTTCTTTTGTGTGAATTTTCTTTATGGACTTACTATAACAATTTTAAAAGATTCTCCTCCACTTAAAAGAATACAACTATTGAAAAAACAAACAGGATATCCCGAATCAGGTGTCCATAAAAGGAGATTTCCCTTTGGATACATTTGGGAAAAAGGAAACGTGCGCATAGAAAACCAATACTGATATAAAGGAGAATCGAGGAAATCACTAAGGGATTCCTCAAGAAAACCAACGTGGCTAGAACGGAAATGACGACTGTTTTCTTTTTATTTAGGTGATTTTCTATATCGCGAAAAATTTTATCAAAAGGTAAGAAAATCAATAGATCTACTCCTAGCAAGAAAAAGAAGGAGGGTAAAAAGAGGTCAACCAATTCCTGCTGCAATTTGCTAGTGGTCTGGATGCTTTCTGAGAGAACTAGACAGGTTGCCAGAAGATTGACTACTAAAAGGAGGCAATAAACCAGACTCACTTTTTTTTGAACATGTAAAACACTATGTCTAGACTGGTCTGCTGTATGGAAATAATTTATCCCAGCACAAAGAACAGAAATTCCTACTATCAAAATCAAAAAATAAGCATTGGTCTGTTTTAAAGATAAAAAGGATTCTTTCCATAATAGACAACTAGAAAAACTAATCTGGATGACTGCAATCAACAACAATAGGCGAATTGATTTTACCATTTCTTTTCCCTCCCTATATGGGATTATACCTTGTGAGGAGTTTGAAATGATAGTTTCCGCCTCAAGTGTTCTTTTTTTGTGCTCAACTGACCAAAAAACAGCTCTCTTGTGCACAGAACTGTTCTTTTACCAGTCTAATCCTTAAACCAGAGAGCAATTTCTCGTTTGGCAGAAGCTTCCGAATCGGAGCCGTGAACTACATTTTGAATGGCTTGATTTTCTCCTGCCGCCTTAGCAAAATCTCCTCGGATAGTTCCAGGCAAGGCTTCTTCTGGACGAGTAGCCCCCATCATGGTCCGCCAGGTTTCAATCACTTTTGGACCTGATAGAATGCCCACCACTATCGGTCCTGAGGTCATAAACTGACGGATAGGAGGATAAAAACTTTTTTCAACCAAGTCTTGATAGTGCTGGTCAATCAAATCTTCTGAAACTGCTGAACGTAACTCTAATTTTTCGAGTTTGAAACCTCGTTGCTCCATTCTTTGCAGAATTTCGCCAACCAGCCCTCTTTTCACACCATCTGGCTTAATGATAAAGAATGTTTGTTCCATACGGACACCTCCTTGGCATTTTAGTTCTTCTATTCTACCATACTTTATGAAAAAGTGGGAAAATTTTCTGAAATAAAGCAAAGAGAACCCAAAGGTTCTCTTTTTGCTTTTATTCTACTGTTTCTTCAACTTGGATTTCCACAGCTTCATCTACTGGAGCAAGTTTTGTTTCTTCTTGTTCTGGAGCCAGATAGGCTGCTTCATTGATAGCTTGTGGTTCAAGGTTACGGTAGCGAGCCATACCAGTACCAGCTGGGATGATCTTACCGATAATAACATTTTCCTTGAGTCCAAGGAGATGATCTTTCTTACCACGGATGGCTGCATCTGTAAGGACACGAGTTGTTTCCTGGAAGGAAGCCGCTGACAAGAAACTATTTGTTTCAAGTGAGGCTTTGGTGATTCCCATAAGAACTGGGCGACCAGTCGCTGGGACTCCACCTGCGATAAGAACATCTTTGTTGGCATCTGTAAAGTCGTTGATGTCCATGAGAGTACCCATGAGGAGGTCTGTGTCACCTGGATCCATGACACGAACTTTACGGATCATTTGACGAACCATTACCTCGATGTGTTTGTCACCGATTTCTACCCCTTGGCTACGGTAAACTTTTTGTACTTCACCGAGAAGGTAAGTTTCAACTGACAAGACATCACGAACAGCAAGGAGACGTTTTGGTTGGATAGAACCTTCTGTCAATGCCGCACCGCGAGAGACTTGGTCTCCAACTTCGACACGCATACGGGCTGTAAATGGTACCACGTATTCGCCTTCTCCAGTTTCACCCTTAACGAAGACTTTCTTGGTACGAGTTGACGCGTCTTCTTCGATAGCTGTAACTTGTCCTTTGACTTCTGTGATGACCGCTTCCCCTTTCGGATTGCGGGCTTCAAAGATTTCTTGGACACGAGGAAGACCCTGAGTGATATCGGTATTTGAGGCAACCCCACCCGTGTGGAAGGTGCGCATTGTAAGCTGTGTACCAGGTTCCCCGATAGATTGGGCAGCGATTGTACCAACTGCTTCACCAACTTCAACCGCATCACCAGTCGCCAAGTTGATACCGTAACAGTGACGGCAGACTCCATGACGAGTGTTACATGTAAATACGGAGCGGATAGTCACTTCTTCCACACCAGCATTGACAATTTCACGCGCCTTGTCTTCTGTAATCAACTCATTTGGACCGATGATCACTGCACCAGTTTCTGGATGTTTAACAGTTTTCTTAGTGTAACGACCGTTGAGGCGTTCTTCGAGAGACTCGATCATCTCTTTTCCTTCTGCGATAGAACGGATCAAGAGACCACGGTCTGTTCCACAGTCGTCCTCACGGATGATAACGTCTTGGGCAACGTCAACCAAACGACGAGTCAAATAACCTGAGTCGGCTGTCTTAAGGGCCGTATCGGTCATACCTTTACGGGCACCGTGAGTTGAGAAGAACATTTCGAGTACTGACAAACCTTCGCGGAAGTTTGAAAGGATTGGCAATTCCATGATACGTCCATTCGGAGCGGCCATCAGACCACGCATACCGGCAAGCTGTGAGAAGTTTGAGATGTTACCACGGGCCCCAGAGTCCATCATCATAACGATTGGGTTCTTAGGATCTTGGTTGGCAACCAAACGTTTCTCCAATTTTTCACGGGCTGCACGCCATTCAGCTGTAACAGCGTTGTAGCGCTCGTCGTCTGTGATCATACCACGACGGAATTGTTTGGTGATTTGTTCTACACGTTTGTGTGATTCTTCGATGATTTCAGCCTTGTCTTCAACAACTGGGATATCGGCAATACCCACTGTCAAACCTGCAAGAGTTGAGTGGTGGTATCCGAGATTCTTCATGCGGTCAAGTAGGGCAGAAGTTTCTGTCGTACGGAAACGTTTGAAGATTTCAGCGATGATATTCCCAAGATTTTTCTTCTTGAATGGAGGGTTGAGTTCAAGATTGCGAATAGCTTCCTTGATATCTCCACCTAGTGGCAAGAAGTATTTAGCTGGAACACCTTCTGTTAAGTTCGCATTTGTTGGTTCTTGCAAGTAAGGCAGACCCTCTGGCATGATGTCGTTGAAGAGGATTTTACCAACCGTTGTCAGCAAGACCTTGTGTTTTTGCTCTTCTGTCCATGGTTTGTTAAGGCTGTCTGTTGCAATACCAACACGTGAGTGGAGGTGAACATAACCATTACGGTAAGCCATAACCGCTTCGTCACGGTCTTTGAAGACCATTCCTTCACCTTCACGACCAGCTTCTTCCATGGTCAAGTAGTAGTTACCCAAAACCATGTCCTGAGATGGAGTAACAACTGGTTTACCATCTTTCGGGTTCAAGATATGCTCAGCAGCCAACATCAAGATACGAGCTTCTGCTTGAGCTTCTTCTGAAAGCGGTACGTGGATGGCCATTTGGTCCCCGTCAAAGTCGGCATTGTAGGCTTCACAGACAAGTGGGTGCAAGCGAAGGGCTTTACCGTCAATCAAGACAGGCTCAAAGGCTTGGATACCCAAACGGTGAAGGGTCGGTGCGCGGTTCAAAAGTACTGGGTGTTCTTTAATCACTTCTTCAAGGATATCCCAGATACGTTCATCTCCGCGTTCCACCAAGCGTTTAGCAGCTTTTACGTTTTGAACGATATCACGCGCAACGATTTCACGCATGACGAATGGTTTAAAGAGCTCAATCGCCATTTCACGTGGCACACCACATTGGTACATCTTAAGAGTTGGACCAACGGCGATAACGGAACGTCCTGAGAAGTCAACACGTTTACCGAGCAAGTTTTGACGGAAGCGTCCTTGTTTCCCTTTAAGCATGTGGCTCAATGATTTCAATGGACGGCTACCTGGTCCTGTGATTGGACGACCACGACGACCATTATCAATCAAAGCGTCAACCGCTTCTTGAAGCATACGCTTCTCATTTTGAACGATGATACCTGGTGCATTCAACTCAAGCAAACGAGCCAAACGGTTGTTACGGTTGATAACACGGCGATAAAGGTCATTCAAGTCAGATGAGGCAAAACGGCCACCATCCAACTGCAACATTGGACGAAGATCTGGTGGAATAACTGGAAGGATATTGAGAATCATCCATTCAGGTTTGTTCCCAGACTTGTAAAAGGCATCCAAAACATCCAAACGACGGATGGCTTTGACACGTTTTTGTCCAGTAGCTGTCTTCAACTCTTCTTTGAGTTCGGCAATTTCTTTTTCAAGATCTACTTGTTTCAAGAGGTCTTGGATGGCTTCGGCACCCATTTTGGCAACGAATGATCCATAACCATACTCACGCAAGCGCTCACGGTATTCGCGCTCTGTCATGATAGACTTGTGCTCAAGTGGTGTATCCTTCGGATCAATCACCACATAAGCCGCAAAGTAGATAACTTCCTCGAGGGCACGAGGGCTCATATCAAGAGTCAAGCCCATACGGCTTGGAATCCCCTTGAAGTACCAGATGTGAGATACAGGAGCTTTCAACTCGATGTGCCCCATACGCTCACGACGAACTTTTGTACGCGTTACTTCAACCCCACAGCGGTCACAAACAATCCCTCTGTAACGAATGCGTTTGTACTTACCACAAGCACATTCCCAGTCTTTTGTAGGACCAAAGATGACTTCGTCAAAGAGTCCTTCACGTTCTGGTTTCAACGTACGGTAATTGATTGTTTCAGGTTTTTTGACTTCTCCATAAGACCATGAACGGACTTTGCTTGGAGAAGCTAGGGTGATTTGCATACTTTTAAAACGATTTACATCAACCACTATTTCTTCCCTTTCTATTCTAAGTGAACTGCTTATTCTTGTTCAGCAGCTTCTTCTGTTGCTTCCGCTTTTGTTGCTTTCTCAGCTTCTTCAGCTTCAAAGGCTGCTTTAGCCTCTTGGGCCGCTTTTTCGCGGGCTTTTTCAAGGTCATCTACGTGGATGACATCTTCGTCCATTCCTTCATCTAGGTCACGAAGTTCCACTTCTTGGTCGTCTTCGTCAAGGACACGCATGTCAAGACCAAGAGATTGCAATTCTTTTACAAGAACTCGGAAGGATTCTGGAACACCTGGTTTTGGAATTGGTTTTCCTTTTGTAATGGCTTCATAAGCTTTCAAACGTCCGTTGATATCGTCAGACTTGTAAGTCAAGATTTCTTGGAGAACATTTGACGCACCGTAGGCTTCAAGAGCCCAAACTTCCATCTCACCGAAACGTTGTCCACCAAACTGAGCTTTACCTCCGAGTGGTTGTTGGGTAACGGTTGAGTATGGTCCGACTGAACGCGCGTGCAATTTATCATCAACCATGTGGTGGAGTTTGATCATGTACATGACACCAACTGATACACGGTTATCAAACGGCTCACCTGTACGTCCATCGTAAAGGATTGTCTTAGCATCGCTGTCCATACCTGCTTCTTTAACAGTGTCCCAAAGGTCTTCCGAACTTGCTCCGTCAAAGACTGGTGTTGCGATGTGGATACCAAGAGTACGGGCTGCCATACCAAGGTGGAGCTCCATAACCTGACCGATATTCATACGTGATGGTACCCCAAGCGGGTTCAACATGATGTCGACTGGAGTTCCGTCTGGAAGGTAAGGCATGTCTTCTACAGGAACGATACGAGAGACAACCCCTTTGTTTCCGTGACGTCCGGCCATCTTATCTCCAACCTTGATCTTACGTTTTTGAGCGATGTAGACGCGAACCAGCATATTAACACCTGATTGCAACTCATCTCCATTTGCACGTGTAAAGATCTTAACATCACGAACGACACCATCGGCACCGTGAGGTACACGAAGAGAAGTGTCACGAACTTCACGAGACTTGTCTCCGAAGATAGCGTGCAAGAGACGTTCTTCAGCTGAAAGGTCTTTCTCTCCCTTAGGTGTGACTTTACCTACAAGGATGTCCCCTTCTTTAACCTCTGCACCGATACGGATAATACCCATTTCGTCAAGGTCTTTAAGGGCATCTTCACCAACGTTTGGAATTTCACGAGTAATTTCTTCAGGCCCAAGCTTTGTATCGCGCGTTTCTGATTCATATTCTTCGAGGTGGACAGATGTGTAGACATCGTCTTTGACCAAGCGTTCGCTCATGATAACGGCATCCTCGAAGTTGTAACCTTCCCAAGTCATGTAGGCAACAATTGGGTTTTGTCCAAGCGCCATTTCCCCTTTTTCCATAGAAGGTCCGTCAGCGATAAAGTCGCCTTTTTCAACAACATCGCCAACTTTAACAAGTGTACGTTGGTTATAAGCAGTACCTGAGTTTGAACGACGGAATTTTTGGATGTGGTAAACGTCCAATGAACCATCTTCGCGGCGTACTTCTACCTTGTCAGCATCTGCGTATGTAACTTTACCACCATACTGAGCAATAACAGCTGCACCAGAATCATGAGCTGCTTGGTATTCCATACCAGTACCAACGTAAGGTGCTTTTGGATCAATCAAAGGCACAGCCTGACGTTGCATGTTGGCACCCATGAGGGCACGGTTGGAGTCATCGTTCTCCAAGAAAGGAATACATGCTGTCGCAACGGCAACTACTTGTTTGGGTGACACGTCCATGTAGTCAACCACTTCTGCTGGATACTCTTGGTTGACCCCTTGGTGACGTCCCATGACAACTTTCTCAGCAAAAGTACCATCTTCGTTGAGGCGAGAGTTAGCCTGCGCTACAGTAAATTCATCTTCTTCATCGGCTGTCAACCAAACGATTTCGTTTGTGACTACACCTGTTTCGCGGTCAACCTTACGGTATGGTGTTTGAACAAAGCCATACTTGTTCAAGTGTCCGTAAGATGACAAGTTATTGATCAAACCGATGTTAGGTCCTTCAGGTGTCTCGATTGGACACATACGACCATAGTGAGTGTAGTGCACGTCACGGACTTCATATCCAGCACGGTCACGAGTCAAACCACCAGGCCCCAAGGCTGACAAACGGCGTTTGTGAGACAACTCAGAAAGCGGGTTGTGTTGGTCCATGAACTGTGACAACTGTGATGAACCAAAGAATTCTTTAACCGCAGCTGTTACAGGACGGATATTGATAATTTGTTGTGGTGTTAAAACTTCATTGTCCTGAACAGACATGCGTTCACGGACATTACGTTCCATACGAGAAAGTCCAAGACGTACTTGGTTGGCAAGCAATTCACCAACTGCACGGATACGACGGTTCCCAAGGTGGTCGATATCATCCACACGTCCGATACCTTCCGCCAAGTTGAGGAAGTAGCTCATCTCTGCAAGGATATCCGCAGGAGTTACAACACGAACCTTGTCGTCTGGATTGGCATTTCCGATGATGGTTACAACACGATCTGGGTCCGTTGGGGCAACAACCTTGAATTTTTGAAGGACAACTGGTTCTGTCAGAACAGCTGCATCGTTTGGAATATAAACGATTTTGTTCAAGTCGCCATCCAAGTGGTTCTCGATGCTTTCAATCACGCTACGAGTCATAACGGTACCAGCTTCTACCAAGATTTCACCAGTTTCAGGATCTACCAATGGCTCAGCGATGGTTTGGTTGAGCAAGCGTGTTTTGATGTTGAGTTTTTTATTGATCTTGTAACGACCAACGGCTGCCAAATCGTAGCGGCGTGGGTCAAAGAAGCGTGCCACAAGCAAGCTACGTGAGCTCTCAGCAGTCTTAGGCTCACCTGGACGAAGGCGTTCGTAGATTTCTTTCAAGGCTTCGTCTGTACGAGAGTCCATTGGGTTCTTGTGGATATCTTTTTCAACGGTATTGCGAACCAATTCGCTGTCACCGAAGATATCAAAGATTTCATCATCACCTGAGAAACCAAGCGCACGAACCAAGGTCGTAAATGGAATTTTACGCGTACGGTCGATACGAGTGTAGGCGATATCTTTTGAGTCACTTTCCAGTTCCAACCAAGCTCCACGGTTAGGGATGACAGTTGAACCGTAGCCCACTTTACCGTTTTTGTCTACCTTGTCGTTAAAATAAACACCAGGAGAACGAACCAACTGAGATACGATGATACGCTCACCACCGTTGATGATGAAGGTTCCCATCTCTGTCATGATTGGGAAATCACCAAAGAAGACTTCTTGGGTCTTGATTTCGCCAGTTTCCTTGTTGATCAAGCGGAAGGTTACAAAAATAGGTGCTGAATAGCTAGCATCGTGGATACGAGCTTCTTCGAGCGTGTATTTTGGTTCCTTGATTTCATAGCCAACAAATTCCAACTCCATTGTGTCTGTGAAGTTTGAAATTGGCAATACATCTTCAAATACTTCCTTAAGACCGTGATCTAGGAAATCTTTGAATGAATCCGTTTGAATTTCAATCAAATTTGGTAAGTCAAGAACTTCTTTGATTCTTGAAAAACTACGACGGGTACGATGTTTCCCGTATTGAACGTCATGTCCTGCCAAGATGATTCTCCTTTGTAAATAAATTCCAAGCCTTGTCAATGAGGCTTTTCTAATCGTCATATGGTTTTTAAAACCCCTATCACCGTGTCCCTTTGATGAATTTTCAGAATCTTTAAATCTTTGTTACAAGCGCTCAAAAACCTGAAAAAAAGCACAAAAAGAGCAGCTAAATCTGACTTTTTCAGAAGATTTAACTGCTGTGAGCCTTGTCTGGACAATATTTCAGACAAAACCTACGACAAATGATTACTCACATTATACCTTATTTAGCTAGACTTTTCAAGGTTTTTTTACTATTTTTTAAACAATCTTTTCCTATATATTATTTTAAAATTTTAAGAGAATGAAGCATTATATTTTCTCTCAAAAATTAGGAAAACGCTTGCACTAATGTTTACCTCGTGCTATACTGATAAGGAACAACTACACAAGGAGAATTGTGATGAAAAAGATCCCATCTCAAACTGAGAAAAAAATGATTTACGGTATCCGTTCCTTGAAGAACGGAACTGGTTCTGTCCTTATTGGTGCAAGCATTATCCTGCTTTCTGCTGCAATGCCAACTATTTCGGCTAACGAAAACCTGCCTCAAACTCAGGAAAATACCAGCGCTGTGACCAAGGCCCCTACTGAGACTGAAACGAGTCAAACTCAAAAGGAAACGCCTATTTCTGAACAAAAGAATGCAAACGCTTCCCTTGATACTAAAAAGGAAGCTCCAGCTGTGGAAACTACTACAGCACCAGAAACACCTAAAAAAGATGAAGCTACTACAAGCCAGCCTAACAGCAAGGAAGAGAAAGTAGATACTAGCACTTCGACGCCAAATTCTGATCAAAAACCACAAGCAGGCACTAGTTCTGAAGAACCAATCGAAGATAACTACTTCCGCATCCATGTGAAAAAACTCCCTGAGGAAAACAAGGATTCTCAAGGCCTTTGGACTTGGGACGATGTTGAAAAACCTTCTGAAAACTGGCCCAATGGAGCCAAGTCCTTCAAGGATGCCAAGAAAGATGACTATGGCTATTACCTAGATGTCAAACTTAAGAATGATCAAGCCAAGAAAGTCAGCTTCCTCATCAACAATACTAAAGGGGATAACCTTACTGGAGACCGTTCAGTAGAGCGCCTTTCTCCAAAAATGAACGAGGCTTGGCTAGATGAAAACTATAAGGTATACAACTACCGTCCTCAGCCAGCGGGAACAGTCCGTGTCAACTACTACCGTACCGACGGAAACTATGACAAGAAATCACTCTGGTATTGGGGCGATGTCAAGAATCCAAGTAGTGGAGAATGGCCTGACGGTACTGACTTTACCGCAACTGGAAAATATGGTCGTTACATTGACATTCCACTCAATGAAGCTGCAAGAGAATTTGGATTTTTATTACTAGACGAAAGCAAGAAAGGCGATGATGTGAAAATCAGAAAAGAAGATTATAAATTCACAGATCTAAAAAATCACAGTCAAATCTTCCTCAAAGATGATGACGAAACCATCTACACCAACCCCTACTACGTGCACGATATCCGCATGACTGGTGCCCAACATGTTGCCAAGTCTCGTATCGAAAGCAGTTTTTCTACCCTAGTCGGAGCTAAGAAAGATGATATCCTTAAACGCTCTAATATCACTGATCATCAAGGGAACAAAGTAACCATTACTGACATCGAGGTTGATGAAGCAGGTAAAAAAGTGACCTACATCGGAGACTTCTCTGATACTCAACACCCTTACACAGTCAGCTACGATTCAGACCGCTTTACGACACGATCAAGCTGGCGTCTCAAGGATGAGACCTACAGTTACGACGGTCCACTCGGTGCAACCCTAAAAGAAGATGGCAAGCAGGTCGACCTCACCCTCTGGTCTCCGAGTGCCGATAAGGTTTCCGTTGTCGTCTACGACAAGAAAGACCCTGAAAAAGTGGTCGGAACTGTTGCCCTTGAAAAAGGAGAAAAAGGAACCTGGAAACAAACTTTGGACGCAAACTCTGGTCTCGGTATCAGCAACTACACTGGCTATTACTACCACTACCAGATCGAGCGCCAAGGTAAAACTGTCCTCGTTCTTGACCCTTATGCCAAATCATTAGCAGCTTGGAATAGCGACCTAGCAAAAAAAGATGCCGCTCATAAGGTCGCTAAAGCTGCCTTTGTGGACCCATCTAAACTAGGCCCACAAGATTTGACCTACGGTAAGATTCGCAATTTCAAATCGCGCGAAGATGCTGTCATCTATGAAGCCCATGTTCGTGACTTCACCTCAGATCCTGCCATCGCAAAAGACTTGACCAAGCCATTTGGTACCTTTGAAGCCTTTATCGAAAAACTGGACTATCTCAAAGACTTGGGTGTGACCCACATCCAGCTCCTTCCAGTCTTGTCCTACTACTTTGTCAATGAATTGAAGAACCAAGAACGTTTGTCTGCCTACGCTTCAAGCAACAGCAACTATAACTGGGGATATGACCCTCAAAACTACTTCTCCTTGACTGGTATGTACTCAAGCGATCCTAAGGATCCAGAAAAACGTATCGCAGAATTCAAAAATCTCATCAACGAAATCCACAAACGTGGCATGGGGGCTATCCTGGACGTAGTCTACAACCATACTGCCAATGTTGATATTTTTGAGGATATTGAGCCAAACTACTACCACTTTATGGACGCAGACGGAACTCCACGTACTAGCTTCGGAGGCGGCCGTTTGGGAACTACCCACTACATGTCTAAACGTGTCTTGGTAGACTCTATCAAGTATCTGGTTGAAACCTACAAAGTAGATGGTTTCCGCTTTGATATGATGGGTGACCACGATGCGGCTTCTATCGAAGAAGCGTACAAAGCTGCACGCGCCCTCAATCCAAATCTTATCATGCTAGGCGAAGGTTGGAGAACCTATGCTGGTGATGAAAATACGCCTGTACAACCTGCCGACCAAGATTGGATGAAGAAAACAGATACTGTCGCTGTCTTTTCAGACGACATCCGCAACAACCTCAAGTCTGGCTATCCAAACGAAGGTCAACCTGCCTTTATCACAGGTGGCAAACGCGATATCAATACCATCTTTAAAAATCTCATTGCCCAACCAACCAACTTTGAAGCAGACAACCCTGGAGATGTGATCCAGTATATCGCAGCCCATGATAACTTGACCCTCTTTGACATCATTGCCCAGTCTATCAAAAAAGACCCAAGCAAGGCTGAAAACTACGCTGAAATCCATCGCCGTTTGCGACTTGGAAACCTCATGGTCTTGACTGCTCAAGGAACTCCGTTTATCCACTCTGGTCAGGAATACGGACGTACCAAACAATTCCTAGACCCAGCCTACAAGACTCCTGTTCCAGACGATAAGGTCCCAAACAAGTCTCACTTGTTACGTGACAAGGACGGCAAGCCATTTGTCTATCCTTACTTTATCCATGACTCTTACGACTCTAGTGATGCTATCAACAAGTTTGATTGGACCAAGGCTACCGATAGCAAAGCATATCCTGAAAATGTCAAGAGCCGTGACTACATGAAAGGTCTAATCGCTCTTCGTCAATCTACAGACGCCTTCCGACTCAAGAATCTACAAGATATCAAAGAGCGCGTCCGACTCATCACTGTCCCAGGCCAAAATGGCGTTGAAAAAGAAGATGTGACCATCGGCTACCAAATCACCGCTCCAAATGGAGATATCTACGCTGTCTTTGTCAATGCGGATGATAAGGCTCGTGAATTTACTCTAGGAACTGCTTTTGCTCACTTGAGAAAGGCTGAAGTCCTCGCAGATGAAAATCAAGCCGGACCAGTAGGAATCGCTAAACCTCAAGGTCTCGAATGGACTGAAAAAGGCTTGAAATTGAACGCTCTCACTGCTGTCGTTCTCCGCTTGTCTCAAGGTGGTGCCATTGTCGCTCCAGCTGTGGAAGAAAAACCAGAATTTGATCTTTCTAGCCTGGACGTTGAACCAGAACAAGGTCAAGCTCAAAACCTAGCCGCCAATCCTGAAACTCAAGAAACTGCTGCAGAGGCTCACTCTCAGAACCTCCTTCCAAACACAGGTACTGAGAACAAATCCCTTCTTGCCCTTGCTGGATTCAGCATCCTTGCCCTTCTCGGACTTGGATGGTTGATGAAAAACAAGAAAGAGAACTGATAATCAATGAAAATCAAAGAGTAAACTAGGAAGTTAGCCACAGACTGCTCAAAACACAGCTTTGAGCTTGTAGATAAGGCGAAGCTGACCTGATTTAAAGAGATTTTCGAGGTGTATAACCTAGCCCTCCTATAGAGAAAACACCCCATGGTCAGAAAAATCTTCTAGTCATGAGGTGTTGTTTTTATTTTTTATCTATAAAATCAATCATTCGGTACAAACCACAAGCCCTTATTATTTTTTTCTAAATAGTCTTTAAATTCTTTTGAATGGTAAGCATCTCTGATTGCCTTTGCCCAGTCACTATCTTTATTTTTATCTTTAACGACCACTTGTAAAATCAAATGTTCCAAGATATCCTCTTGCAACAGAGCTGTTGAAGCATCAATTCCTGCACTGTAAACAATACTTCCTGTTATAACTGCGAAATCAAAGTCATCCAAAGATCTAGGGATATTAGCTGAATCCATTTCCGTAATCTCAAGTTGATAAGGATTTTCAACAATGTCGTCTTTCGTCAATTTCGAAACAGATGCATTTGGATCTAGTTTTAGCCAACCTGCTTTTTCAAGTAACTTGTAAGCACGAGCTGTATTTGAAGCATCGCTTGGAATGGCAATTTTTGCTCCTTTAGCGATAGCTTTTAAATCTTTATTCTTAGATGAGAAAATACCTGCTGGAATTGTTGGAATTTTACTAATAGCAACAAGATCTCCATTTTGCGTTTTATTAAAATTTTCCATATAAGCAGTATGTTGTTCAACATTGACATCAATCTCACCTTCATTTAGAGCTGTATCATTCTGTAGTAAGTCTGAAAATTCCACTACCTTAAATTGATACCCTTCCTTTTCTAAGATGGGAATAATAGCATCTTCAAATAAAACTGTATAAGGACCTGCAGCCTTCCCATACTTGATAACTTTCTTATCAGAGGATTGTTCTTTTGCAGATTCTGTACTTCCACCATTTGTTGAACAGGCTACTAAAAACAGTAGTCCTACTAAAAATAGAATCACACTTGTTAGTTTTTTCATTGATTTTTTCTTTCCTTCTATCTAAATTTATGAGATAAATAATTTCCAATTGCTTGAATCAGTTGAACAACCACAATTAAAATCACGACAGTAGCAAACATCAGGGGTGTATTAAAGCGTTGGTAACCGTAAGTTAAGGCCAAATCTCCAACTCCCCCTCCTCCAATCGTACCTGCCATAGCCGTCGCGCCAAGCAAACCTATTGTTCCTGTTGTCAAAGCTAAAATAAGCGAAGCTTTTGCCTCTGGTAATAGAAAATGCCAGATAATCTGCAATGTACTGGCTCCCATTGCCTGAGCTGCCTCCAATACACTAGATTTCACTTCCAATAAAGAAGCCTCTATTAAGCGAGCTAAGTAGGGTGCAATATACAAAACCAAGGGAACAATAGCTGCAGTAGTTCCAATCCGAGTCCCCACAACAATTTTTGTTATTGGTGCTATAAACACCAATAGAATAACAAATGGAACTGAACGAACGATATTTACAATACCATTGATAATCCAAAATACAACTAAATTTTCCTTTAGGCCACCTTTTCTGCATAAAGTCATTGCTAATCCCAAGGGAATCGCCAGTAACATTCCAAAAAATAAGGACCAACCAATCATATATATGGTCTGATTCGCTGATTCAACTAATTTATCACTACTAATTTGTAACCAATCCTTCACCATACTCAACCCTCTCTATTGAAACTTGATTTTTACGAACATACTCCTCAACCTCTTTGAGTAAATTTTCTTCTCCTTCAATTTGGATAAACAAAATTCCTAAAACAGTTTCCCCTACTTCATTTACAGAAGCAGATAAAATCCGAGTCGAAACCTTATATTCTTTATTGATTCTTGATAGAAGATCCTGTTCTGAATTCTCACCTAAAAAAGTCAATCTATAGATAGGAAATCGTTGATCAAGTCTTTTTAAAATACTTCGTGGAATATTGTGATTCACAATGGTATGAATAAAACTTCTTGTCAAGTCATTTTTTGGAGAAGTAAACAAATCTACAACACTACCTTGTTCTACGATTTCCCCATGTTCCATGACAGCCATTTTATTGCAAATTTCCTTTACAACTTCCATTTCATGAGTAATCAACAAGATTGTAATCCCAAAGTTTTGATTGATTTTTTTTAATAATTTCAAGATAGATTGTGTTGTTTTGGGATCTAAAGCGCTTGTCGCCTCATCACAGAGTAGAATCTCTGGATTTGTGGCTAAAGCCCTAGCGATACCTACACGTTGTTTTTGTCCTCCTGACAATTTATTTACTGGAACATCCTTTTTATCCTTTAAGTCCACAAAATCAAGTAGTTCTTCTACTCTTTGAGCGATATCACTCTTATTCTTTCTTAACAATACCAAAGGAAGTGCAATATTTTGAAATACTGTTCTTGTTTCTAACAAACTAAACTGTTGAAACACCATTCCAATTTTTTTCCGAAGTTGATTGAGTTCATTTTCTGTCAAATCTTTGATTAACTTACCTGCGACAATAACATCGCCCTCATTCGGCTTCTCTAATCCATTTACCATTCTTAGCAATGTCGACTTCCCAGCACCTGAATAACCAATAATTCCAAAGATATCACCCTTTTCAATTTTTAGGGAAACTTTATCTAAGGCAGTAACCGTGTGCTGTTTGGTTTGAAACTGTTTCGTAACGTCTCTTAATTCAATCATTTACTCCCCTTTCTCAACAAGTTTCTCTAAATATTCTTTCCCAATTCTTGCTAGCAAATTCGAAGTGGCAAGAAGAGCTCCTGGATTCACTTGAAACTCTGGATGATGTAAAGGATAAGATTCGCCTGTTCCTACCAGAATAAACATTCCTTTAATCTTTTGTTGATAGAAGGCAAAATCCTCTCCACCTAAACTATCTGCCGGCTGGACAACTTCCAATCCACTTTTTTGAGCAATTTCTGTGGCAAACTCAGCTAATTTTCCGTCATTCTTGGTTGCCGGAGGTCCTGCAATCCAATTAATCTCCGATTTTAGATTAAAGGCTTGTGCAATATTTTCTGTTAGTTCATAAATCCTCTTTTTAATAAATTGCCTATCCACCATATCTAAAGTCCTTACAGTCCCTTCAACAAAAGTATCTTCTGGTATCACATTCCAAGTTGCTCCAGCTTTTATATGAGTTACACTAATTAAGTTTGTTGAAAAAGGATTGACATTTCTACTGATGATTGACTGTAGAGCTGTCACTAATTGGGTTGTCCCAATGATGGGATCAATTCCCTGATCCGGGTGAGCTGCATGAGTTCCCACTCCTCGTAGAGTGATTTGAAAACGATCCACGGCTGCTGTAACACTACCTGCTTTAATAGCAACAGTTCCTACAGGCAAAGAGGGATTGACATGTAAACCAAATATAGCATCGACATCATCCAAAACGCCCGCTTCCATCACATGAACAGCTCCTGAAAAAATTTCCTCAGCTGGTTGAAAAATAATTTTTATAGTACCTTTTAAGTCTTTTCTTAGCGCATGCAACTGGAGTGTTGCTCCATATACAGAAGTTAGATGAAAATCATGACCACATGCATGCATCACATTTGAATGGGTAGAACGATAGTCTAGAGATGTGTTTTCTTGGATAGGAAGGGCATCAATATCTGTTCTGATGGCAATTGTTGGCTCACTCTTATTACCTCTAATAATTGCTACTAGGCCCGTTCTTAAGGGTAAATCTAGAATCTCAATGCCAGTTTTTTCTAATAACTGTCTTACTCGTTTCGTTGTCTCGAATTCTTCAAATGACAATTCAGGGTGACTATGAAACCATTTAAATTCTTCTTCTAAATGAGATTGACTAATACTCATTTTAATCTCCTCCATTCCTTCCATTTGGATTGAAACCATCTTACCACTCCTTTTTCCCTTTTCCCAATATATATTGACTATCAACTCGATTAGAAATTTTTATATCTATAAAGAAAAAATCCCTGAAAAGCTTGATATTACTAGCCTTTCAAAGATTCACTTTATTTTCATCTATTTTCCAAAAAGAAGCTGATATAGATTTTCTATCAAGCCGATTGAGTTTTTTTATATCCATCTTCATTCCCAAATTAAGTACATAATTTTATCCTAATACCAAATTACTACTGAAAAATTTATTTTCTCCCGATATTTCCTTGCACAAATCCCATAAAAACGCTACAATGTTAATAGACTATTATTAGGAGGATGGGATTATGAAAATATCCAAAGTTACCATTACAATTGCTTCTACACTTGCTTCCGTCATTTTACTGACTGGCTGTGGCACAAATTCGGCAAATTCACAGACAACACAAAGTAGTACATCTGACAATCAGGTTACAATGACCTATGATCAGTTGCGTTCAAGAGAAAATACTATGTCAACTCTTTGGTATCAAAAAGCAGCTGAGACCAAGGCACTCTACCTACAAGGTTACAATGTCGCTACTGATCGTTTGAAAGAACTACTAAAAACACAGACAGATAAACCCTACTCTATCGTTTTGGACTTGGACGAAACCGTATTAGACAATAGTCCTTATCAAGCGCAAAATGTCAAAGATGGAACAGCATTTACCCCAGAAAACTGGGACGTCTGGGTAAAAAAAGCCGCAGCCAAGGCTGTACCAGGTGCTAAAGACTTTCTACAATTTGCAGACCAAAACGGTGTCCAAATTTACTATGTATCTGACCGCACGATAGATCAGGTAGATGATACGATCAAAAACCTAGAAAATGAAGGAATTCCTGTACAAAGCCGCGATCATCTCATGTTCTTAGAAAAAGGCGTCAAATCTAAAGAAGGTCGTAGACAAGCAGTCCAAGAAAAAACCAACTTAGTCATGCTACTAGGAGACAATCTTGTGGACTTTGCAGAGTTTTCAAAGACCTCTGAAACTGAGCGCAACCAAAAATTAGAGGAATTACAAAAAGAGTTTGGTGAGAAATTCATCATTTTCCCTAACCCAATGTACGGATCATGGGAAAGCACTGTTTACAATGGTAATAAATTGGATGCCAAGGGTCAAACTGAAGAGCGCCAAAAAAACTTACAAGGGTTTGATAAATAAATAAGAGAGCTATCTACCAGTTTACATCAACCACAAGATATCGTATTTATGAGAATAGCGAAAAAAGACGATTTCCGCTTGGATAATCGCCTTTTTTGCTATTTTATCTTGTACTTGGTATAAACTAGTATATATTCCACTAGATAGTATGCTCTATCGCTTGTACCACTTCCACCTGTTGCTGAATCCATGGGTGTTCCTCACCAATCGACTCAACTGATTGAATTTTTTTATAACTCCTCTTTCATAGCAAAGTAAGCACGTATTTTCGGCGCCACTTGTGTGCCGAAGAGTTCAATAGCTCTCAGAACCTGGTCATGTGGCATAGAACCAAGCGGTAGATGGAGCATGAAACGGTCCAAGCCTAAATCCTCAATCATGCGAATCAATTTTTCTGCTACCTGATCTGGATTTCCCACAAACATGGCACCATTTGGACCAACTTGCTCCAAATATTGCTCATAGGTCAACTCCTGCCAGTGTGGACGGTCTTTGGAAATTGCATCCACCACTTGCTTGGTCGGATGGAAATAATCTTTGACAGCCTGCTCGCCATCTTCCGCAATCCAGCCCCAAGAATGAGCACCCACTTTCAGGTCTTTATCCGCATGACCGGCTTCCCTACCAATCTCACGATAAGCTTGAATCAACTTTTTAAAATAACGTGGATTGCCACCGATAATGGCATAGACAATCGGCAACCCCGCCTGAGCAATCTTCACTGTTGATTCGACATGGCCACCTGTCGCCACCCACAATGGCAATTTGTCCTGAACTGGACGGGGATAGACTTCTTTTCCAGCAATGCTTTGGGTCAATTGACCTTGCCAGTCTATCTTGGTCTTTTCATTGACTAACTGGAGCAAGTCTAATTTCTCATCAAAGAGAGCTTCGTAGTCTTTCAAGTCATAGCCAAACAGAGGGAAGGATTCGGTAAATGAACCACGCCCAGCCATAATCTCCGCACGGCCATTTGACAAGGCATCGATGGTGGCATACTGTTGGAACAAGCGAACCGGATCCATACTCGAGAGAATGCTGACTGCACTAGTCAAACGAATCTTTTTGGTATTGACTGCCCCAGCTGCAAGAACAATCTCTGGCGCCGATACCGCAAAGTCCTCCCGATGATGCTCCCCAATCCCGTACACATCCAAACCAACCTTATCAGCCAGCTCAATTTCTGCCACCAACTGACGAATGCGTTCATCATGACTGTAAATCTGCCCAGTCGCTTCTAGAGCTGTTGTTTCACCAAATGTTGAAATTCCTAATTCTACCATCCCGTTTCCTCGCTATCTCTTTTAGTTTTCAGGGTATTTTATCACTAATTAGTTCTATTTTCAATAAATTTGCTCATTAGAAAAAGTCTAGATGAACTAGACTTTCTTAGCTTATTCTACCTGTAGTTTATTGTCTTTCAGAGTTAACTTCGAGTTTTCTGTCAATTCTGTTTGTTCAAAAGTGTAAATCGTCTCACCCTTTGTATCAATCATGTACCAGACTTGGTCTTTACGGACAACCAGGGCAAGCTCCGTACTATTTGTGTCCTCATTTTTGACAGACAATGGAAAGGCCTTGTCCACACCTTCCAGAGCTACTTTATTCCCTGTTTTTAATTCTACTAGGTAGTACACGCCATCCTTTGTACCAAAACTGTAGTCCCCATTAATCTTTGTGTGGCTATCATAGTTTTTCATTAGAATAGAAGTTTTATCCATACCTTCAAACGCCTTTTTAAAGTGTTCTTTCTGCTCTTCAGCTTTCTTTTGATCTTGAGACTGAACCGTCTCTTGCACTGCAGCAATCCGTTCCAGGTTTTGCTTTTTCGCTTGTCTCTGCTGATGGATCAAGATCGTACGTATCAAGTAAGAACTAGACAAGACGATACCAACCAGCATAGCAATAATACTTTTTTTCTTCTTCATTTTCTTCTCCTTATAAAAAATTAAAGGCGAGCAAAAATACTCCTCACTCAAGTATACCAAGAGAGAGCAAAAAAGTCTAGATGAACTAGACTTTCTTAGCTTATTCTACTGTTACTGACTTAGCAAGGTTACGTGGTTTGTCCACATCAAGACCACGGTGGAGGGTTGCAAAGTAAGCGACCAATTGTGTTGGCACGACCATTGAGATTGGTGAGAGGTAAGGGTGGACGGTCGTAAGGACGATATCGTCTGTGTCTTTAGCAACATTTTCCTCTGCGATAGTGAGAACCTTGGCACCACGAGCTGCGACCTCTTGGATATTTCCACGAGTGTGGTTGGCAAGAACTGGATCTGACAAGAGGGCCAAGACAGGTGTCCCCTCTTCAATCAAGGCAATGGTTCCGTGCTTGAGTTCTCCTGCCGCAAAGCCTTCACATTGGATGTAAGAAATCTCTTTGAGTTTGAGACTGGCTTCCATGGCTACATAGTAGTCTTGACCACGTCCGATGTAAAAGGCGTTGCGAGTTGTTTCAAGAAGGTCACGAACCTTTGCATCAATGGTTTCTTTTTCTGAAAGGGTTGATTCGATAGACTGAGCTACGATTGACAACTCATGAACCAGGTCAAAGGCTTGAGCTTTGGCATTACCGTTTGCTTCTCCGACTGCTTTTGCTAGGAAGGCAAGAGCTGCGATTTGCGCAGTATAAGCCTTGGTTGATGCCACGGCAATTTCAGGACCCGCGTGAAGAAGCATAGTATGGTTGGCTTCACGTGATAGGGTTGAACCTGGAACGTTTGTCACTGTCAAGCTTGGAATGCCCATTTCATTAGCCTTAACCAAAACCTGACGGCTGTCAGCTGTTTCACCAGACTGGCTGATAAAGATGAAGAGTGGTTTTTTGCTGAGAAGTGGCATACCATAGCCCCACTCAGATGAAATTCCAAGTTCAACTGGCGTATCTGTCAATTCTTCCAGCATTTTTTTAGAAGCAAATCCCGCATGGTAAGATGTTCCAGCTGCAAGGATGTAGATGCGATCTGCATCTTGAACAGCCTTTATGATAGCTGGATCTACAACAACTTGACCAGCCTCATCTGTGTAGGCTTGGATGAGTTTACGCATCACCGTTGGTTGCTCATCAATTTCCTTGAGCATGTAGTAAGGGTAAGTCCCCTTACCGATATCTGACAAGTCTAGCTCAGCAGTGTAGCTAGCGCGCTCACGGCGATTGCCATCATAGTCTTGAACTTCGACACTATCAGCCTTGACGATTACCAACTCTTGGTCATGAATTTCCATGTATTGGTTGGTCTCACGAATCATAGCCATAGCATCTGAGCAGACCATGTTGTAGCCTTCTCCAAGACCAATCAAGAGTGGTGATTTGTTCTTAGCGACATAGATGACATCTGGATTTTCAGAGTCAATCAAGGCAAAGGCATAAGAACCACGAATGATGTGAAGGGCTTTTTTGAAGGCTTCAAGAACTGAGAGACCTTCTTCTTCTGCAAATTTCCCAATCAAGTGAACAGCGATTTCCGTATCGGTTTGCCCCTTGAAGTGGTGACCTGCAAGGTATTCTCCCTTGATTTCAAGGTAGTTTTCAATCACCCCATTGTGCACCAAGACAAAACGTCCTGTCTCAGAGCGGTGTGGGTGAGCATTATCCTCAGTTGGTTTTCCGTGAGTCGCCCAACGCGTATGTCCGATACCAGTTGTCCCCTCAACACCTGCTGTCTTGGCAGACAATTCTGCGATACGACCGACAGCCTTAACTAGATGATTTTCAGCACCACCTAGGACAAAAATTCCCGCAGAATCATAGCCACGGTATTCGAGCTTTTCAAGCCCTTGAATCAAAATATCAGTTGCATTTGTGTTTCCAACAACACCAACAATTCCACACATAGTATATACGACACAGACCAGCTGTGCTTTCTCCTTAAATTGGTATAGTCTGATTTCCCTTTTACAGAATCAGCAAAAACAGTATATACTTGTTTTTCTCACTTGTCAAGAATAAAAATTGGTATAGTTTTTCTATCTGGTATTTTATCAAGATTTCACTTGATACCTGACAAGTCAGCATCAATTACTTATAATGAATAGAGGAGGTATTTGCCATGTGGTTTTTCTTCGCACTTTTATCAGCTATCTTTGCAGCCTTAACGTCAATTTTAGCCAAGATTGGGATTGAAGGTGTTCCATCCAATCTAGCAACCGCTATTCGTACAGTCGTCGTCATTCTTATGGCCTGGGCCATGGTTTTCTTGACCAATAGTCAGACCGAAATTGTCAACATCAGTAGAAAAAGTTGGCTCTTTCTCATCTTATCTGGTCTAGCCACTGGCGCCTCCTGGCTCTTCTACTACAAGGCCTTGCAGATGGGCAATGCGACTGAGGTATCTGCTGTCGATAAATTCAGTCTCGTCATTACCCTCGTTCTAGCCTTTTTCTTCCTACAGGATGTCCTGACGTTTAAAACAATTATTGGCTGTATCCTGATTACGATCGGAACCTTGGTGATGATATTGTAATAAAAAGTGAGATGAATACCATCTCACTCTTTTTATTCTTAAAATCCATTATGGTCGCTGAGTTCCTTGAACCAGTGGCCTGATTTCTTCAGACGGCGTTCCTGCGTTTCCAAGTCAAGCTCGACTAAACCATAGCGATTTTTGTAACTATTGAGCCATGACCAGCAGTCGATAAAGGTCCAAATCAAGTAACCCTTACAGTTGGCACCGTCTTCGATAGCGCGATGGAGTTCACGAAGGTGACCTTTGACAAAGTCGATACGGTAGTCATCCTGAATCATGCCATTCACACGGAATTTATCTTCACCTTC